>DATFRK010001018.1:0-2935 GCA_035263325.1 Pyrinomonadaceae bacterium
GCGCGACGACAGGAACAGGCCGTCAGTGGCTTGCCTCGACCGACACTCGCCGGTTTTATTCCTACGAGTTTGACGAAACCACGGGAACGCTAAGTGAGCCGGTTATCTATGAACTTGATTCTGACGCCGTGCACCTGAGTAGAGTGGTGAGTGGCAAGACCGGGGCATGGACCGACGCAAGTCACCTGAAGGTGACCAACGGTGAGTCGTTGACGCTCAAAGGTCTGGAAGTTGAGCGGCAAACGCTCCCGGAAACTACGATCGACTCAGTGGCGCCACCGCAGGTGTTTCGGCCGACGATTGACAAACCGTCGCAGTTGAGCGCAGCAGACCTAAACAGCTATTTGGAAGCGGCCAAACAAAGAGGCGTGGAGGTCTCCGCACTCGCGGTGTCGCTCCATCGAAAATATGCTGGTCCATTCAGCGTGTTGATAATGGCGTTTATCGGTATGCCGCTGGCGGCGTCGTTTGGGAGAAGGGGAGCGATAATCGCGTTGTGTGCGGCGGTGGTGTTGAGCGTGGCCTACTGGGCGGTGGGCGGGGGATTTCAACAGTTAGGAAACCATGGTCTGCTCCGACCCTCGGTTGCAGGATGGTCCCCGCTGCTAATCTTCGCTGCGGCGGGGACCTACTTCCTGTCTCGAGTCCGTACCTGAGTTAGGTACCGGTTTCCCAACTCGAAATGTATTCAAGCTGTTCGGCCGTCAGCTCATCGATTGAGATGCCTAACGCCCGCAACTTCAAGCTGGCGATCTCCTTATCGACCTCCGGTGGCAACAGATGTACACCCGGGCTTAGCTCACCCTTGTGTCTCACAAGATACTCGACCGACAACGCCTGGTTGGCGAAGCTCATGTCCATCACACTCGCCGGGTGACCTTCAGCCGCGGCGAGATTGATCAAACGACCTTCACCCAGCACTGCGATTCGATTTCCGTTTGCCTGGAGTTTGTACTCTTCAACAAAGGGACGCACAGTCACCGGATCACCGCCAGACATTTCGCGCAGGGCAACCAGGTTCAGCTCAAGATCGAAGTGACCACTGTTGCAAACGATCGCGCCATCCTTCATGCGAGCGAAATGCGCCCCATCGATTACGTGGCGATTGCCAGTGACAGTAACGAAGATGTCGCCAATCGGAGCGGCAGCAGCAATCGGCATCACGCGGAAACCGTCCATCACAGCTTCGACAGCTTTGATCGGATCGATCTCTGTGACGATTACGTTGGCTCCCATGCCACGCGCACGCAGAGCCACCCCCTTACCACACCAGCCATAGCCGACTACCACGAGATTCCTGCCGGCCAACAGAATGTTGGTGGCCCGAATGATTCCGTCCAGGGTTGATTGACCCGTGCCATAACGGTTGTCGAAGAAGTGCTTCGTTTGCGCGTTGTTGACCGCGATCGAGGGGAACGGCAACACGCCGGCGGTTTGCATCGCCTGCAAACGCTGGATGCCGGTCGTTGTCTCTTCGGTGGAACCGATGATCTCCTTGATCTGGTCGCCGCGTTCCTTGAGCAGGGTGGCGACGACGTCAGAACCATCATCAATGATGATGTCTGGATGCGAATCCAGGGCCGTACGCACGTGACGATTGTAAGTCTCCGTCGATTCTCCCTTGATGGCATAAACCGGTATGCCCCAATCGGAGACGAGCGACGCCGCGACATCGTCCTGCGTGGAAAGGGGATTGGAGGCAATCAAAACTGCCTCGGCGCCGCCAGCCTGCAAGGCCCTGGCGAGGTTCGCAGTCTCAGTAGTGATGTGGGCACAAGCAACCAGCTTGACGCCGCTAAGTGGTTTCTCGTCACCGAATCTTTCCCGTATCAGACGAAGCACAGGCATCTCTCGCTCAGCCCATTCAATGCGCTGCTTACCTATCTTCGCCAAACCAATATCTTTCACGTCGAACTCGACCGAACGTGTTGCGCTCATGTTTAGAAATTCCTTTGAAAGTATTTGATTAGATGTCCTAGATGCCGGCTTTGGCGCGAAGTGTTTCGGCCTTGTCCGTTCTTTCCCAGCTGAAGCCCTCTTCGTTACGACCAAAGTGACCATACGCTGCGGTAGCCTTATAAATGGGTCGACGAAGATTCAGCTCTTCAATGATTCCACGTGGAGTCAATTCGAAGTTGTCGCGCACCAGCTTGGCCAGGGCGCCTTCACTAATGCGACCCGTGCCATGCGTATCAACCAGGACAGAAACCGGGTTAGCCACGCCGATGGCATAGGCCAGCTGGACCAGGCAGCGATCAGCCAGGCCGGCGGCCACGATGTTCTTAGCTACGTAACGCGCCATGTAAGCGGCGGAACGGTCCACTTTCGTCGGATCCTTACCGGAGAAAGCACCGCCGCCGTGGGGTGCATAGCCGCCATAGGTGTCGACGATGATTTTTCGTCCCGTTAGGCCAGCGTCACCCTGTGGACCACCAGTGACAAAACGTCCCGTTGGGTTGATGTGATACTTGGTGTCCTTATCAAGCAACTCCGAACTAACGGTGTGCTTGATCACCTTCTCCTCGATTTCCGCGCGCAACTGCTCGTTGGTGACGTTGGGATCGTGTTGCGAGGAGATTACGACTGCCTCGAGACGAAATGGACGTCCATCACGATACTCAACCGTAACTTGAGACTTTCCATCAGGTCGGAGGTAGGGAAGGTCGCCTGACTTCCGCACCTCAGATAGGCGACGAGCCAACAGGTGGGCCAATTGAATTGGCAGAGGCATCAATTCCGGCGTCTCGTTACAGGCAAAGCCAAACATGAGGCCCTGGTCGCCTGCGCCGCCAGTATCAACACCCATGGCGATGTCGCCTGACTGCTTGTTGATACTGGAGATGACAGCGCACGTGTTGCAGTCGAAGCCATAAACGGCATTGTCGTAACCGATAGCGCCGACAGTGCCGCGAACGACGCTCTGGAAATCGACATA
>DATFRK010001019.1:0-9652 GCA_035263325.1 Pyrinomonadaceae bacterium
ACCTTTTCCCGAGCCGCAACAACTGGCCCCCCACGAAGAGCGGCTCCTTTTCTTCGACGCTGTTTCTCAGGTCTTCTCCAATATTGCCCGGCGCCAGTCGTTGCTCTTCTACGCGGATGATTTGCATTGGGCCGACCGCGGCACTCTCTGGTTACTGGGCCATCTGCTGCGGCAAATTCGCGAGGAACGGGTCCTTATAGTGGGCGCTTACCGGGAGACTGAACTTGATCGCGCGCACCCGCTCGCGAAAGCCCTGGTTGATTGGAACCGGGAAAGACTCACAACGCGCATAGTTCTTCGTCGCTTCGATGCCCTGGAAACAGGGGCCCAGCTTGATGCCTTGCTGGGAGAACATATCAGCGGTGAATTCGCGAACGCTGTTCACCGTGAGACTGAAGGCAATCCATTTTTTGTTGAAGAAGTATTGAAAGCCTTGATTGAGATCGGGTCGGTACGTCACGAAGGTGGCCGCTGGCACCGTTGCGATTTGGCCCAACTACAAATTCCTCAGAGCGTCAAGGAAGCGATCGGCAATCGTCTCGATCGGGTCAGCGACACATGTAACGACGTACTGCGAGTTAGTGCGGTGCTCGGGAAGGTTTTCAGCTTTGATGAACTCGTCGCCACTGCGCAACAAGCCGAAGACGTTTTGCTCGACGCCTTGGACGAGGCAAGCGGCGCCCAACTCATTGCCGCCAGCAGTGGTGAATCGTTTGCGTTTACCCATGACAAGATTCGCGAGGTACTTTACGAGGAGTTGAACCCGATTCGACGTCGCCGCCTGCACCGTCTCGCGGCGGAGGCGTTCCAGAAAAATCATGACAAGTTTTCCTGCGCGATAGAAAAGCTGGCCCATCACTATATTCAGGCCGGCGATCATGAACACGGACTCAAGTATGCAAAGAAGGCCGCGGCGGAAGCCGAGCGAGTGTTTGCCTTTGACGAGGCGATCGCAGCTTACGGGCGCGCCCGAGATTGCGCGGAAGCGCTCGGCTTGAAGGACGAAGAACTCGCGCTGGACGAGGCAATCGGCAAGGCCTACATGTTGCACGGAGAAGTGATTGCGGCAGGCGAACACTTTGAGCGTGCGCTCGCGCTTGCTACTGACACTCCTACCCGCGCTCGGCTGCAGATTGAAACGGCGGCCTCACTCGTTGCTGCAGGAGATCAGCGTGGCCTTGAATATGTCCGTGAGGGTTTGTCGGTATTGGATGCAAAGAAGAATCCCCTGGAAAAAGCAAATGCCTTGGCAATCGAAGGGCGCTTCCACCATTTAGCTGGTCGTCACAAGACCGCCATTCACCTGCTACTCCATGCTGCCGATCTCGTTAGGCCCACAGCCGAGGGCGAGTCGATCAGCAACTCAGCGGCGCCGGGGATTTCTCAACTGTATGCCTACACTGCTGGTGCTCACCAACACTATGGTCTCTTCGCAGATGCAGATCGCTGGGCGCGCTGTGCCATCGACTTTGGCGTGAAACATAACGTGCTGGTGGCCCAGGCGAGCGGTTGGGAGTTTCTTGGCGAAGACGCAGTGCACACCGGCAACTATGAAGCAGGACTCGAATACGCTAAACGCGAAATGGAGATTGTAGACCGACTTCACTCGCGCGAGCGACGTACCTGGACTCAGTTTTATTCGGCCTTTTGCTATCTCTTTTTGGGCCGGCTTGAAGAGGCCGAGCGTGAGTTCGTAGGCGGCTTAGCGCTGGCTGAGTCGATTGGGGAGCGCAGGGTGAAATCGCTCTTCAAGCCCAACCTTGCGGTCCTGGAGGCAATCCTTGGTCGATATGATGCCGCGTTACAAAGGGCCGAGGAAAACCTGGCGGAAGTCCCAGCCACGCTCATCTATTCGCGCTTTGAGGCATTGCGCTGCCTGGCGGTGGTGCGTGTTCACCGGGCGAAGCGTCACACTCTCGACGATTCAGGATCAACAGACGACCTGCTTTCGTTGGCCGACCGCATAAAACGAAGCGAGGCTGCAACCCTCGAGATCGAGGAAGCAGCTCGACTGTGCCAGGAAGCTGACGAACTGGTGTCAGCGACGGAATCACGCGTCAGCCAACTATGGCTTGGCCCACTGCACATTGAAGTGTTGCTGGCCCAGGGGAAAAATGCCGCAGCAGTGCAAAAACTGGCTCCGTATCGCAAACTGGTCAGTCTTTGCCAAACGCCGCGCTTCACTCGCGAAGCCGAACGCCTCACTGACCTACTTGGTAAGGTTGAGCTTCAACCAAACTGACAAAGGCGCAACGGTCACATGATGAATGACCAATAAAGGCGCTTTTTTGTCGGTAGTTTCTTTCCCAAACCCGGGTTGAATATTTTGCACGCTTTGCCCTTCCAATTTTTCCGCCGTTGGAGGAAAATGCCCGCGCTCAATCTCACAATTGAAAGGAATACCTCACATGTCCGAAATCACTCTCAACCTCATAGACTCTCAATCTATCTTCACTGACACAATGCACGCCTCAACGGCCGACCGTTGCGTGGCCGCACTAGGTGCTGAGCCCGAAACTATCAGCGAACTTGAAGCAGCACTGGTTCGCTTTGAAAAATGTCCACCCAGCTTCATGTTGCCCTTGTACAGATCCGCAGCTATTGAGATCGATACCAGACCTTACGACGCCGGCGTCTTCATACTGGATCTCGCTGCTCGGGTTGTGGCCTACGAGTCAACTTATTCGCATCCCGGCCCTGAGGGAGAGATCGAGTATCACGACGGCACTTGTTTAACCGAACTACGGATTCCCTATCGGCTGCCAGACGATTGGCTCTTTCTTGACTCAGTTGAATCCTACGAAGTCGTGCGCGCTGAGCGTCGCCAGGCGCGCGCGAGTAGTCCCCCGCTCGATACGCGCTCGATTCTCTACGGTCGACCGCTACTGGAATTCATCGCTGTCAACATCTCGGCAGCCCTCGAATCTCCGCTTACCTTTGTCTCACCTGCTCCCGGACCTGATCCCGACCCCCTGTCTGATTCCATCACCGCAATCCACGCACTTTGGTTGCTGACAGAACGCGACGATCTGCGCAGACAATCTCCCCGCGACGTGATTCTCGCCAGGAAGGACCTGATTGATTTCGACCTTCAGTCGCGCGCCCTGCAGTGGAGCTTTCTACTCGAGGGCCCACCAGGACTTTCGCGCGATTCATTTGCCTACCGCTACGCCGGCTTCGGTACTCATGAGTGGGTAATCTACTACGACCTCGTTCGTCATCTGCTCTGGTCTGCTGCGAAACTTAGCTCTGCTCAGTCGAGTGTAGCGACCGCTCAGCCGTTTGGCCTCAATCCCAGCCAACAGGCGCCTGACTCGATCCTGAGCCCATTGCCAACTACATCAAACTCCGACTCGTCTCTCGAATCGCTAATAAGGCAACTCGACGAAATTAAACTCCGCTGGTTAACAGAACCATGCGCTGCCCTCGAAGACCGGGTTCCCTTTCAGATCATTGATAACGAACGGCGCCGGATACCAGAGGCGATGGGTGGCCGCAGTATGGTGATCGATGAAGATTGTCCCATCTGTAAAATGATGGGCGACGAGTCAGAGGCGGGCCGAGAGGTCTGTTTCATGCATCTCGACGGCAGCAACATGGACGAAGCATTTGCCTTCTCTTCCGCCCGCACAATCGCCGAGTGGGACGAGGACCAGCGTCGCTTCCAGGAGTTGGAAAAGGAATTTCAACGTAAGTGGCAGGAGCGTGAAGCGCGCCGGGCGCGGGGTGAAGCGGTGGAACCCGATCCTTTCTACGATGATTTCACCTCCGGAGTAACTGCCGAAGGCGTTTCGTGGGTTGATGAAGACTTACGGTCCCTTTTGGAAGGCCAATCTCCCTGGCCGCTGCGTGATTCCGAACCTCCCGAGGCTTGACCTTAACGTCTGAGATCGGATGGGCAAAAGGCGCCAACTCAGACATCCGAGGTCGCGCCGAATTGTTCCGGGCAGGAGTACTCAAGATGACAGAACTTTTTTCTTGACACCCTACCCCACAATAATTTAAAACAGTTTATCTTTGTTATTCCTACAAAGATAGGCAGTCCCTCCCCGATCTTCTCCGACAAAAGTCCGAAATCATGGGAGCGCGCGGGCGAACCGCCCGCTACTTAAGCTAACAATCCGAGTGCGGCGAGCAGGCCGTCCTCTATTCACTTGAGGTGCTCTATGTCCTTCCCTCTACTTTCCGGCCTAGTTTCCAGTGACCTGGCAATCGACCTGGGAACCGCAAACACCCTCGTTTATGCCAAGGGTCGCGGTGTTGTCGTGAGCGAACCTTCTATTGTCGCTATTAATAAAGTAACCAATAACGTCGAAGCCGTCGGTAAAGAGGCTAAAGACATGCTGGGGCGCACGCCAGGAAACATTGTGGCTATCCGGCCCATGCGGGACGGAGTGATTGCCAACTTCGAAGTCACCGAGAAGATGCTGCAGCACTTCATCCGCAAGGCACATAACGGCCGTACCTGGGTCAGCCCACGCGTCATCATTGGCATCCCCAGCGAGATTACGCAGGTCGAACGTCGCGCTGTAGAAGATTCTGCGTATCGCGCCAAAGCCTCTGAAGTGTACCTGGTGGAAGAAGCGGTAGCGGCGGCTATCGGCGCCGGCCTGCCAATCACCGAGCCATATGGCAACATCGTGGTTGATATTGGCGGCGGCACCACGGATATCGCTGTTATCAGCCTTGGCGGGATCGTCTACTCGCGCGCCGTACGAACTGCCGGTGACGCAATGGACAATGCCGTCTCTGACTTCATCAAGCGCAAGTACAATCTGCTCATTGGTGAACGGACAGCCGAAGAGATCAAAATCAAGATGGGTAGTGCCTTCCCGTTTGACGAAGCACTCTCGATGGAAGTGCGGGGCCGCAACCTGATTGAAGGTATCCCCAGAACTATTACGATTACTGATGAGGAGGTGCGTCACGCACTCGATCCGACGGTCAGCTCGATTGTCGACGCGGTGCGAGTAGCACTGGAACGAACGCCACCAGAGCTTTCATCCGATATCATCGATCGTGGAATAGTGCTCACTGGAGGCGGCGCCTTGTTGAGAAATCTTGATAAGCGTCTTTCAGCCGAGACCGGCCTGCCGGTATCGGTCGCTGAAGAACCACTCACCTCGGTGGTACTCGGCGCAGGTAAGATGCTTTCAGACTTTGCGCTACTCAAGCGAGTGAAGTGGGAGAATACCCTGCAGTACTAAGGTTTGTGCCGGAACAATGCGCTGAGATCTGAGATCTGCTAACTCAGATCTGCCGCATTGCCTTGTCCTGCCGACTTCAGCTTGTGATACTCTTCCCCTATCCCTTCTGTCAGAGCACTAGCGCAAAAACTCAACTCACGATGTTCGAATCTGATGAAGAAAAACAGCGCGCCGAGCTGATCATCATGTTGTTGGCGAAGCTCTACATCGTGCTGGAGCTTTCGCCAGATCCTTGCCCGGTGTGCGGCAAGACTCTCACTCACGACTCCGAATGTCCCATTACTCTTGCCTGGTCACTCCTCAATCCTGAACAACAGGAAACTGCTCGGACTGCAATCCGTGCTGTGGCTCTCAGCATCGGCTGCGACGACTCCTTCGCCGACCCACTGGCTCATTGATCTGCGCCCGACTTCAGACTCACACTGAAATTATCGCCGAACTTGGTTGCGTGTTTGCCAGCGCTAGCTTTCCTTTACTCTGCTTGGCTGAGGCCTCCTGGCGTTCACGGTACCAGGTCGGGATGAAGAAGCCGATTACAAATCCCATCGCTCCGGCCATCAACATCATCGTCAGACGTTGCGGCAATTGATACTTCAGATCGCAGGTTGGCACCACCGTGTAAAAACGCTGCTGCAACCAGAAGTAAGTCAGACGAGCGACCAGGAACATCACTCCCCCCTGGACCAAACCTTCGACACAGCGCTGCTGCCAGCGTGAGAACATGCCATAACGCGGATTGTCGGACATTACCGCGGTTACTAAGGCAGTGCAGAGCGATACCAGCAGCCACGGATAGGTCAGCTGAAACCGTTGCCAGGTACAACTAAATCCGCTGGTTAAGATCACGTTAAAGGCCAGGCTGGTGAATTGAGTGATGGCCGCCGCCATCAACCCGGCGACCAGGTAAAACGCGATTGGTCTCACGTCCTTCTCGTTGGGTTTCGCCAGGTTCCACCTCGTCTTCGGCAACACGGCGCAGGCAACTGACACCATGTAGATCACCGAGATCATGATGGAGCGAGTCACCATCAGTTCAAACGATAGACCACGCAGGTTGTCTTTGAACAACACAAAGCCCGAGAGTACAACTCCGCACATGACCACGAAGAGCATGATTAACTGGTTCATACTGAAAGGCGGATCAGGCCAGTCAATCGAAAAGCCCAGCGACTTCAGGCGATTCTCGCGCCCATGATCGGTTAACTCGGCATGCAGCACTCCGCGCGCGATAAAGTCCAGCGTGTCGTGACGTAGTTGGCCGACCCGCTCCATGAAATCCTCGCGGTAACGGATCATGGCTTCGTGCGTCTTGCCGGTCGAACCACCCTCGGCGTCTTTACTAAGTAAGTGAAAACAGGTCTTCGCTTTCACAAACAGATTTTGATGACGGTCCTGCAATTTCTCCAGTTCGCTTCGTGACACGGCCAGGTATTTGCCCATGCGCCGGTCAGTTTCCCAATCATCCATCTTGTGCAGCAGGGCTGTAAGGTTGGTCCACACGCTGGCCGGTGAGTTATTCGCAGCGAAAACAATGTCCTTCGAATTAAAACCCGCAGCCTCCAGTTCCTGACTCACTGTGGCTTGCTCTTCCTCGGAAAAATTCAGCTTGTCTCTGCTCATCTCGGCGCTGAGTCGCATTATCTCCCAGGGGATGGCGGCCATGTCTTTCAGCTTCTGGCAAATCCATTCATCGAGTGTACTCAGCAAGGGTACCTTCGGTAGCATCACAGTTAACAACAGCGCGACCAGCAGCGGCACCGACATACCTTGGGCCCAGCTTTCGACGGTGTTTCCCTGCATGACAAACGTCAACAAGTGAGGGAAATTGACCAGGGTGCCGTAAAAGACGATCCCGCAAAAGCAATAGAGAAACAGGCCGACAAAGTAACGTCCGGCGGTTGTTGAAGAGCGATTTGTCTTCGGCGTGTTGAAACGCTGTCCCGCATAAAACAAGACAAAGATACCGCCCAGGAAGAGATCAACAGTGTGGTAATAGATATTCCCGTTCATACAAAACCTCCCGACTACTTGACGGACGCTTTGGCTAAGTGGGCGGGCTGTGAAAGGCCGAGAGGATCAAGAACTTGACGAGGTGATCAAACCGGCACAGCTTAAATGCTTCAAATTAGGAGTGACTGCTCATTCGCGAGTCGCGTATTCGCAGCCGCCTAATAAATTGTTGGCAAGTCAGTGAGAAAGATTCAGTAGCAGCAAGCAAAACGTCGCTCTGAACGCCACCTGCCCTTAACCATCTGTGCGCGTTCATACGGAGCAATCGCCATACCAAAGATCGGGCTGGCATACGACGGAAGATGTAACTGTTAGACTGCAAAAGGCAAAAACGGATTCGGCGGTTTCTTGGAGGCTGCCATGGTGACTAGTGAAGGGATATGTTAGGTGTGTCTTAAGGTAAACAAGGTCTATCCATTCGGATAGTAGGCTCGAGCTCCCACCGTAAGATCTCAGAATGTTCGGCCAAGGCTGGAGAAACTAACTATGTGCAGAACCTGGATTAATCAGCATACTGCCGACCATACAAGCGGGTAACTCTTTCTTCTCGGCGATCGAGGTGGTCCAAGAGGTTTTCCCTCCAATTTTCCCTGTCGACTGGCCCTTTTTCCCTAACCAGTACGCGTTATTGAGTGACGGCAGCAAATACGCTGACCTGAGACACGTTTGGAGGAAGAATGAAACGGAAAAGTTTGAATATTATTGCTGGCCTCGGATTGCTGCTCGTTGTGACAGCAACCTCGGCCATGGCGCAGCAGATGCTCGAGACCACCAAGGTTGAAATTCCTTTCGCCTTCACGGTTGGCAAAGACCGCCTTCCCGCGGGCAAGTACATCGTAAGTAAGAATGGATCTTCACTGATAATTCGCAACACAAGCGGTAAGGGCGCTGTCGCTGTCCTACCATTTCGACGAATTGGTGATCAACGCGAGTGGACCAAGAGCCGACTGGTATTCAATCGCTACTATGGTGAGTACTTCCTTTCGCAGATTTGGATGCCTGGCGATCGCTTTGGGCGTGAACTGAGAACCAGCGATAGGGAGTTGGCCACTGCGAAAAATACACCGCGTGAGCGAACTGAAATCGTAATCGCAAGTAACTAGCACAAAGATTATCAAGCAGCCCGGCAGCGTGATAGTCGCGCCGACTGAGAACAAGGGGGGAACTGAGCGTAGTTCAAAAGCCCTGCCAACTAAACCCGGCAAGAATTGTTCTTGCCGGGTTCTTCCTTTTTACGATCTTTTGCGATCACATGTCGTTCAAGTTTCTGGAGATCAAACTTCAATATTCTTAACTTGTTTGCAATTTAAATTTGTGTATCCATCGGCGCAAACATCAACTCTCAACACTTTGCTCACACAACTGTGGGAACTCTTCACTCTCTCGCCGCATCACACTCAACATGACTAATACTTTTCGCATTCTTATCGGTGTAATGATTGTTGGCTTCCTTTGTCTCTTCGCTGCCTGCGGTCCAGATTCGAGCGAACAGGTGGCAGTTGAAAATACTCCTTCTGCAGCCGACGATGTGGTCCAGGCACAACAGCTGTACGCACAGCGTGAAGATCTGATGAAACTGCGACAAGGGATTGTGTTCCTGCGTCAAGCTACCACCAAAGATCCCGGTAACTATGACGCCGCATGGCAACTCGCAAAATTCAATTACTACCTGGCCACCCACACCGAAGATGGAAAGGAACGTGACAAGGCCTTTCGCGATGGTATTACTGCCGGCAAAGCTGCGGTTCAACTACAAAACGGCAAACCAGATGGTCACTTCTGGCTCGGCGCTAATTACGGCGGTGCGGCCGAACATTCCGCGATCCAGGGCTTAGCGACTTTTGATGATATTCGAAATGAGATGGAGACAGTGTTGCATCTCGACGAGAGTTATCAGAATGGCAGTGCTTACATGGTCCTCGGATTACTCTACCTCAACGCCCCTGGCATCGTTGGTGGCGATCCTAAGAAAGCGGTCGATCTAATGGAAAAGGGGTTGCAATTCGGCGGCGAGCCAAACGCGTTTCTGCATCTGCATCTGGCCGAAGCGTACGTCAAGGTAGGACGTAATGATGATGCGCGCAAGCAACTGAACGCCATCCTCTCAATGAGTCCTGATCAAAATTATCTGCCGGAGTACAAAGAGGCCTCTAACGATGCGCATAAGCTTTTGGACCAGATACAACATGCTTAAGGGAGACGTCGCTGTGTTCTCAGATGAACAGATCTGAATCATTTGGTCGTATATCATTGGACATTTCTCATTTGTCATTTTTTAGCGGAAGACCTGCTCACAAGGACTGAAGAGGCAAGGATTGTCAAAATATCAAATGAGAAATGTCCAATGATATATGACCAATAAGCGGTTCAAGCTGCCGAAGGTTGTCAAACTCACACTTAATCGTCTTCGCCAAACTTCGGTAGTGCAAGTACCG
>DATFRK010001020.1:0-7149 GCA_035263325.1 Pyrinomonadaceae bacterium
TCATGAAACTGCTGCTCGCCCTCTTGCTCTTCACTTTCACTATTACGGCGCAAACACCTGTCACCAAGCCGTACCCTATCGACAACAATCACTCAACGGTAGGATTTTCCGTGCCGATCATGGGTGGGCTGTCGAAAGTGGACGGAAAATTTACTGACTTCACAATCAACCTGGTCCATGATGAGGCGGATATTACCAAGTCGTCCGTCGACGTCGTGATAAAGATCGCCAGCATCAACACCGGTATCGCTGCCCGTGACAATCATTTAAAGACCGCCGACTTTTTCGATGCCGAAAAGTTTCCCGAAGCAACCTTCAAAAGTACAAAGATTACAAAGAGCGGCAAACAGCTGAATGCCATCGGCACCCTAACGATTCATGGCGTCGCGAAAGAGGTAACGCTTCCCTTCACAGTCGTCGGTGAGAACAAGGATCCGGCAACGAAGAAGATGGTTGTGGGGTACGCCACGCATCTGACGATCAACCGCCGCGACTTCGGCATCAACTGGACACACCCCAAGGTCCCCAACTTCGTCGGCGACAACATCGATCTCAATATTGAGTTGCTTACGAAGGCCGTGGACGCGAACTGACGAGATGCGGTGACTGGGTGACGGGGAGACGGGGTGAAGGGGTGAAGCGTCCGCATCTCCCCGTCACCGCATCTCCCCGTTGCCCCGTCACCCCGTCTCCCCTCCCCGCAGCCCTTTACCCAATTCCGAAGGCAGCCAGGATCGCCTGAACCACCGCCAAGATCGCTTCTCCAGCAATCAATCCCGAAGCGAGCGGAATGCGCAACCTGTCTTCTGACTCAGGCGAGAGTTTGGCCCAGCCAAGTTGAGCCACTCCGCCCAGGCAAAAAGTCATCAACACCGACGCGGGAAGCAGCATGCCAATCCCCATGGCCGAGGGCGATGGGACATACCGCTCCCACTTTTCCGCCAACAGAGTAAGTAAAATGCCAACTCCAATTCCCACCATCAATCCTATCAGGCAGCCTGGGGGCAACGCGCCGAAGCCCTGCGTCAACAGCTCGGCGAAGCCGGCCCACTTCACACTAATAAGCGAAGAGAGTCCCTGTGGGCCAATACCAAATTTGTTGCGCAACACTGGATAGACGATGGCAGTCGCCAGCGACCCCACCGGGGCAGCGATCAATTGCGCGATGGTCAGGTTCCGGCTGTTCGAGCGAATCAGTTGACCTGCCTTAAAGTCCTGCATCAAAGCCTCAGAAGTGACGGCGATAGTGCCAGTCAATCCGCTCGACGACATGTTCACCGCCACGTTCCCAGGCGAGATGAAGGCGAAGATCGCCTGCATCATGTTTGACATTGCGCTGATTGGTCCCCAATTCGTTTCGCCCAACACCCGCAAACCAACCAACATCAACGGCAACGAAAGTAGCACCGCGATGAACGACAACCAGATGGGAATGCCCATGCTGAAATATTGGACCAAACACACAACTACCGTCATGAAGATTGAGCCGATGACGACCCAGCGCATGGGAAAGTTTCGGTCATCCACGCTGCTGCCCTTCAAGCCCTGGAATGTCTTAACAATCAGGTTCCACTTCAATGCCAGCGAGGTCAGTCCACCGGCAACCATCAAGCCAGTCGCCGGCCACATCACCCAGCGTAGGGTTGCGGGAAACGTCGCTTCGGTTATCAGGCCGTGGGCCAGGAGGTATCCAGGCAGAATGAACCAACTAATAATCATCCCCAGCCCCATCGCCAGGCAGATGCGAAAGCCGACCAGTAGCCCGGAGCCAAATGACAACAAACTCCAGTTGAGACCGATATTCATTTGCTGCATTCCCGGCAGAAACCAGGTGTCAGGAAACGACTTGCGAAAACTAGTCAGATACATCAGCAAGGCAGAAGCGAGAGAGCCGAATCCCAAAGCTTTGACTGGACCAGCTGAAGCCCCCTTCTCCTTTCCCTCGTGCAAAACCAGGATTGTTTCACCCGCGGCCATCCCGTCAGCGTAGGTGAGATTTTCTTCGTCGATATAGTGGCGGCGCATTGGAACTGCGAGCAGGATGCCCAGCAAGCTTGCGCTGCAGAGCCACAAGAAGATCTGCAACGTGTTGAGATGAATTGGCGGGTTGAAGACGCCTTTTTGATCGAGCATGTCGAAGGCAGCGAGTAACACAGCCATAAATGCGGTTTGACCCGCACTGGTGCCCATTGTTTGCACGATGTTGTTCTCACGAGCATTGGTACCCGCTGCGCGCAGAATTAGCACCAGGGCGATGAATCCGAGAAAGGCGGAAACAACTGATAGGTTTGGGCCAAAGCCGAGCTTCAATACGCAGTAGGGGTAGGCACTGCCAATTATCAAAGCTACGACTAGACCGACAATGATCGACCGTAACGTAAGTTCCGGGCTGGGTCGAGTCTGGGAAGGAGTAGGATCGTCCATTGAGCGCTCCCATACTGAGATGCGGTTGCGGCGGGATAATAACTCATGTGTGAGCGCAACCCCGACCGAGAATCCCACCAACGGGAGTTGGTGGATGGTTCATGTCCTTTCTACAAGACAGCGCCAACTCACCTCGGCAATACCACCAACGGCAGTTGGTGGATGGTTCATGTCCTTTCTACTGAACAGCGCGACTCAAACTGAGGAATCCCACCAACGGCAGTTGGTGGATGGTTCATGTCCTTTCTACAAGCAGCGGCTACTCAAACTGAATCCCACCAACGGGAGTTGGTGGTTGGTAAATGCCTCCCTTCAGAAGCAAACCTAGAGGGGTCCTCCACCGACTGCGAAATGCACTTCTGGCAGCAGGGTTTTGCAGTCTTCGTCGCGATCATTTCGCTGGTGTTCCTGTAGGCAGGACATGAACCATCCACCGACTGCCGTTGGTGGTATTTGCCGAGGTGAGTTGGCGCTGCTTGTAGGCTGGACTTGAACCAACCACCAACTCCCGTTGGTGGGATTCAGTTTGAGTAGCCGCTGTTAGTAGAAAGGACTTGAACCATCTACCAACTCCCGTTGGTGGGATTGGCAAGCGAGAGCAACTGATCAATGAGTACTTAGAATGACGACTAGAGCCTAGCTAAACAGCGAGCGGTAGCGACCCGTCCCTCGGCATACACAGTCGTTCGCAGTCAAACTGTGAACCGCCAAGGAGGTCGCTACCGCTCGCTGTACTGCGTGGCGTCTAAAGCACGCCCCCTAGAAAATCAACTTCAAACCGAACTGACCTACCCGTGGACCACCTTCACCCAACCGTGGATTGCCCGCGGTCACGTCCGGTGTCTCGCTAATCGACCCGAAGGCTCCACTGTTGAAGTCAACATTCGGCAAACTCAAATTAGCGCGATTGAAGAGGTTGAAGAACTCCGCCCGAAACTGCAGCGAGAAGCGTTCGGTAATCTTGGTGGCCTTGCTCACAGAGAAGTCAACGATGTGCAAGGTTGGTCCAATAATCGTATTGCGTCCAGACGAGCCGAAAGTCCCGTTCAGCGGTCGGGTGAGGGCTGTCTTGTTGAACCACTGCGTCGCGTCGTGCAGGGCCCCCGAATTTGGATCAGCAATCAGGTTCGGACGATCGTTGAGTTCGCCCGTTCCACTCACGTCCACGCTGAGAAACGGAGTGATTGGTATTCCGCTCGCTCCGGTATAGATGCCACTGAGCTGCCAGCCCTCTGTCAAATGCTTGGGCCAGCTGCTTAACCAGCGGTTCAGGTTCAGGTCGTAGGTCACATTCGCTGAGAAGCGATGACGCAAGTCGAAACTCGATACCGCGCGTTCAGCGCGCAAGTTGAAACTGTCTTGCGGGAAAGAGATGCCGCGGGTACCGCCGTAAATGCCGTTTGACGCGTCATCAATCGACTTCGACCAGGTGTAGGCAACGTAAAAGTTCAGCCCCCGACTGAGACGCTGCTGCAGCGTTGTTTGTAAGGCGTTGTAGTTGGAGTTGGCCGAAGTCTCGAGATAGTCGATGAACGAAAACTGCGGGAATTGCGAGTTGAAAGGTCGTCGCAATTGCCGGGTCGCAGCTGGACCAGGGGTGGCCTGGTTGATGTCGCGCACGCGAAACAGCTTCGATCCGTGTGAACCAACGTAGCCTACTTGCAGGACCATGCCTGGTCGCAGTTCCTGCTGTATGTTGAAGTTGTAGTTGTGAATGTAAGGCGTGCGGAGCTTGAGATCGACGCCGAACAGCGCGATGTTCGAGGTCGGTGGGGTTCCCGTAGCATTGCCAAAAATCGGTACGCCTGGGCCGTAGGGAATCACCGCTGTCGCAGGGAAGGTTACATTGAAAACGCCCAGACCTGGCAAAGGATTCGTTGCCGGGCTGCTTGGACCACCGTTCTGAAATCCCTGCAAGAGGAAATAGTCTTGCGATGGCGTGTCGTAGTAGAGACCGTAGCCACCACGCACAATCGTTCTTCCCTTGCCGGCCAGGTTGTACGCGAAACCAACACGGGGCGCGAAATTGTTGCGATCCGGCTGATACAGATCCGGCAGCCCCGCATCCCCCACGCGAACTAAACCAACTCCAGGAACAAAATTCGAGAGTCTATTGCCCTGTTCCTGGAAGACACCCAGGTACTCGTAGCGCAGGCCCAGGTTGAGCGTTAGCCGGGACGTGACTTTCCAATCATCTTCGATGAAGAGGCCGTAGTTGTTGGTAAATGTGTCGCGCCTGGTTGAGCCTCGCAGAATGGCGGTTCCCGAGGTTGAAACTTTACCCGCCAGGAACTCGGCGAGGCTGTTGAAATTCAACTGCCCGCGTGAGAGCGTGTCGTTGAATGAATTGACGATCGCCCGCCGGTATTCGCCGCCAGCTTTGAAGATGTGCGCACCGCGTGTCCAAGTCAGATTGTCAACAAACTGATAGCCGCTACTGACGCGTCCACGCGGCACGTTGGTGGGCGCACCTAGACTGACAAAGCCCGGGATCGTAATTGTCGGCAGGGACAAAGAACCCGTCACCAGTCCAATGCTGCTGGGATCAAAGTTGGCGTCGAGTGGGGTGAAAGACTGTACGAAACGGTTGTAACCGACCCGCGTCTCATTGACGAGAGTCTTACTCAGAACTTGCCAAAGATTCAACCCGACCAATTGAATGCGCGTCGGCACCACTGTTTGGTAGGCCGGCAGCGGTGAACCGTTACCGCTGGTCAGGGGAAATGTCTGACTGCCATCACCAAAAACGTAGCGGCCACTCAAAATAAAGCGATCGTTGAAATGGTGGTCTATCTTGATGAGAAAGTTGTCACTATTGTTGGTATTCGGGGCCGCGAACGAAAAGTTGTTGCCCGCGTTCACGTTGAGATTTGCGGTTGGGAAGAGTTGGAGAATGTTTGTACTCAGCGGGTTCTCAGTGAGACCGGCCGCAGTGTTGGCCGCACGCGCGGCGGCAATGTCTGCGGCACCCGGCACCCGCACTACGCTCGGCGAGAACACGAATTCGCGTTGGCCTTCGTAACCACCGAAGAAGAAGGTGCGGCCCTTGACGATTGGACCACCCAACACGGCGCCGAAGTTGTTGTTGCGGAATTCATTCCGCTTAGCCTCGAAGAAGTTGCGTGCATCAAGATTATCGTTACGCAAAAATTCGTACACGGAACCGTGAAATTCATTGGTGCCTGACTTAACCGCAACATTCACAATCGCGCCCGAATTGCGACCGTACTCGGCGCCACCCTGCGTCTGAATGCTGAATTCCGCCAACGCATCTACGGGAAATAGCGTCGCCGGCGCGCCAGTCACTCCACCCTGGTTGAATGACGGTTGGTTGCGAAACGAATCGTTGTTATCGATACCATCAATCATGAAGATGTTTGCTTTTTCGCGCTGGCCGTTGACAGTGAAAGAGCCCAGCGAACCACGCGGTGAACGCGGCGCGGAACCCACCACTAACGTAGTGAGGCGGCGATAGTCGCGTCCATTGATCGGCAGCGACTCCACCTGTGTATTGTTGATTACCGAGGCTAGCGAGCTGCTGTCAGGCTGTAGGAGTGGTGCTTCCGCACGTACGTCCACTACCGCAGCGGAGGCCTGGACTTGTAGCGTTACATCAACGCGCGTTTCGGCACCCACATCGACCTTGATGCGAGTTCTGAGAGCAGGAGCGAAACCACTACCTTCCACCTTGAGTGTGTAGAAGCCGATCGGCAGTTCGGGTATGACGTAGAAACCATTTTCATCTGTGGTGATGCGTCGCTGGGCGCCGGTACCTTCACTGGTAGCGGTTACGTCGGCGTTGCGGACCAGCGCACCTGATTGATCAGAGACTGTGCCGACAACGCGGCCGGCGATCGATTGTGCGGAAGAGTTGACGGAGGCGAACACAAAAACTAAAAGTAGTAGACACAAATTCTTCAACGCGGCAGAGAAAGAAACCTGATTTTTCATCATTGTCCCCTTTCGGAAAGCTCATTGTCTGGGGTTAGCCAGAGTAAACTACGCGCGGGTAGCTCATTCGGATTTAGCTGAGGCGCGATGAGGAGATTGCGATCTTTAGATCATAAATTTCGGCAACCGCGGCAGGGTATTCGCGGTAGGCAATGAAGTCATAAACTCGAAGTAAATGTGCGGTAACGTTTTCGTAATGGCGCCAGTTTTCGCAGCGCCATCCGGAAATTTCTTTCCGACTCGGAGCGCTTTTCCGGCAAACCTGCCCACTTCTGACCGTGAAGAGTTACCGCGAGTTG
The DNA here is from genome assembly GCA_035263325.1 of Pyrinomonadaceae bacterium. Classification (GTDB taxonomy): domain Bacteria; phylum Acidobacteriota; class Blastocatellia; order Pyrinomonadales; family Pyrinomonadaceae; genus PSRF01. The sequence continues at coordinate 6,675 of DATFRK010001020.1, forward strand.
TGGTAATTTTCCGAGAGGTCAATTCCAGGCCTACCGAAGAGGCAACAGCGGCAAATCAATAAGTTTCGCTATTCGGGAGGCTTGCAAGACGGAAACCTGGCAAGAATAAGGGCTTAATAACTGGAGCCCGGACCTCAGATTGTGTCGTAAAACACGACCCTCTAAAGCACTATGACCCCTGAGAGATTTCAAAAAATCTCAAAGATTTACCGTGCCGCGCTCGAGTGTGCCCCGGAACAACGTCCCGCCTTTCTCGATCAATCGTGTGGTCAGGATCGACAACTGCGCCAGGAAGTTCAGTCGCTCCTGTCGGGCGGAAAGAAGGCGGAATCTCAACTTCTCTCACAAGTCTTGAAAGAAGTTGCGAGCCGGCTGAGCAGCGAAAACTATGGTTCACTGATTGGCCAGACCCTGGATAATTACTTGATCCTTTCCTTGCTTGGGGCAGGCGGCATGGGTGAGGTTTACCTGGCCC
>DATFRK010001021.1:0-5599 GCA_035263325.1 Pyrinomonadaceae bacterium
TCGGCACTGGACCGCGGCTGATGTCATCTGAAACTCCACGCCAGCGCAACGCCGGCCAATCAGTGATGCGAACGCCCGGGATGAAGGCATTGGTTGACTCTCCGCGTACGAGTTGTTTCAGAGTTTGCAGCCCGTAAAAGGTACCGGCCACATTAGCGCCACCGACTATCACTCCGTCCTTGTTTACGCTCAAAACATAACCTTCTTCGTTGAGTGTCGCTGGCATTGCGAAGGCGGCGGCTTTCAGAGCCGACTGAATCGCGGAGTTACTCAACAGACCGATTAATATTGTCTGGCGGCCGCGACTGTGTCTCGTTTTTAGCGATAGGCCCGTGGTCTCTTTAACATCAGCTATGAAATCAGCGGCAGCGAATTGGTCGTCAGGTGAATGAGGATCAGCTAGGGTGATATGGGCCGAACGATCGAGGCGAAATGTTTCAACAGTAACCGTCATTTCGCGCGGCTTGGGGATCACCGACAAGCGGAATGGTGCCTGACTGTTTTGCGCCTGCGTCTGCGACACTTGCAGCATCGCAACCGTGAACAAGTACAGACCGGCGACAGTCAGACGCAAAGGTAACCTTCGTGATAGAGTGTGCAGCATTAGCTTAGGAAGTTTCGTTTGGACAATTGGGCCTTGAAAGACTGGACGAGTATTTACCCGAAAATTGGCCGCGAATACAAATCGAGTCGCGAAAGAGGAACCTGATCGAATGTCGTTGATGCTCTCCGAAATTGCCGAACAACCGCGAGCGCTGGCGGCTACTATCGCCAATGAACGCGCCAAGATTGCCCAGCTGGGCCGTTTTCTAAAACAACGCGACATCGATCTAATCGTCCTCGTCGCCCGTGGCAGCTCTGATAACGCGGCCCTATTCGGCAGATACCTGCTGGAAATTGCAACCGGAATTCCCGTTTCACTATCAGCACCCTCCGTCCACACCATCTATGGCGCCAAGCTCAAACTTGACCACGCAGTGGTGGTGGGAGTTTCGCAATCAGGTGAAGGTGAAGACATCAATCGTGTATTGGAAAACGCTCGCGCCGGTGGCGCCTACACTGTCGGCATCACCAATGAGGCTAACTCAACCATGACCGGGTTGGTCGACGAGACTCTGCTGACACATGGTGGCAAGGAACGTTCGGTGGCCGCCACCAAAACGTTTACCGGGCAGATGTTGCTCTTTTATATGCTCGCAGCGGAGTTGGCGAATGCCTCGCTGGCGTTTTCTTATGACGCAATTCCTGGTTACGTCGAACAGGCGCTGGAACAAAAACCTGCCGTGCTTGAGTTGGTACAACGTTATGTGTTCATGGAGAATTGTGTGGTCGTGGGCCGGGGACTGGCGTATGCCAACGCCTACGAGTTGGCCCTGAAGTTAATGGAGACGTGTTATGTAGTGGCCGAACGATTCTCCTCCGCGGATTTTCTGCACGGGCCACTGGCTATGGTTGAGCGTCATTTCCCAGTTATCCTGTTTGCGCCACCAGGAAAGATGTTGGCAGGAGTCAAGAGTTTGATCGAGCGCCTGGGCGAATTGCACGCTGACACGTTGGCGATCACCAGTGATCTCGCTGCGGCGAGCGCCTGCACTCGATCTATCATCATGCCGCGGGAAATTGACGAGTTCCTGGCCCCGATTCCTTATATCGTTCCTGGTCAACTCTTCGCTGCCCTACTAGCAGAAGCCAAGGGGCTTGATCCTGACTCGCCAAGGTCCCTGTCAAAGGTTACCAGGACGCTATAGAAGCATTGGAATCTGACATGAATATCGAACTGAAAGACGCATCTCACAGTCCAATTTACGCGCAGGTCCGAGATCAGATTGAGGCGCAAATTCGGAACAAAGTTCTACCCACTGGTGAGGTATTACCCTCGCCAGCCGCTCTCGGACAAAAGCTCTCAGTTGATAAAGGGGAGATTCAGCGCGCGTATTTCGAACTGGAAACGTCAGGCCTCGTGAGAAAGAACACGGGAAAAGATTTCCTCGGCCAACGAAAAGTAACTTACGTGGTGGCGTGACTCATAATAGCGAACCCGGGTTCCCTATTCAGCCGGGTTCTCTATGGTGGGGTCTTCAGATCCTTTCGCCAACACGCGGACCCACGGGGGAATCCTGCCTAGTGCGGAAAACAGGTTCGATGTGGTCGTCGGGCGTCGTTCGTTGAAAGGATCTAAACACCCCACCCAAAGCATTGCTGATTGCCAATTGCCGATCAGTTCCTGGGCCAATCGGCAATCAAAAATCAAAAATCATTTCCTGGCCCAGGCTCCAACCAAAGGCGGAATTACAATTACACTATCGGTAGCTACCGCCTCATGCCGCATGCTCTCTGCCAGAGTATCAATCTGCACGTAAGCCGCATCACTCACGCCAAACTTTTCGATCATCGGCAACAGCGATCTAACCAATTGGGCCATGTACTCGTAGACCTCAGAATTTGGTCCACCTTCTACCCGGGCCTCCATCATCATCTGCGGTACCCCTAAGCCCGCCGCCAGAAAAGTACGCAAGAGATCGAGACCCATCTGGATATGAGCACCACTTCGGCGCAATGTTTCAGTGATCCAAAACACGCACTCATTCAACAGTGCTAACCGCGGTTTGGTCTTGAATCCCAGGATATCAATCTCCTGAAAGGCAATGATGCCTCCAGGATTTATGCGTGCGGCAATCCGCCTCAGGAATGCGGCCGGATCTGCCAGGTACATCAACATCAGTCGACCGACTACTGCATCAACTGGTTTGCTTAAGACGATATCCTCGGCCTCTCCCTGAACAAACGTAACATTCTTGAGACCTGCGGCTGCTGCCCGCGTCTGGGCCACATTGATCGCCTCGATGTTCTTGTCAAATCCGATTACACTGCCTTCCTGGCCCACCAGGGACGCGGCCAGGAAAGAAACATCACCGGGTCCGCAACCAACGTCCACCACGTGCATTCCCCGGGCAATCCCGGCCCGCTTGAAAAAGTTCTCGGTCAGGGGCCGGAAGAAGCGCGACTGGCTCTCTAACCGGCGTAACTCATGGTCCGAGTGGCCCAGTGCGTAGATTCCCCCTCTGGCTACGCTTTCTCGTCTGTCTTCGCTTGATGCTTCGCTTGATACGCTCACGTATTTTGTAACTCCTCTGTTTGTAGCTAACGAGAAACTGAAGTCACTAGCACCCGCGTTGGGCGACGGAATGCTAGCGACCTCAGCGACGCGACAGCCGCGCCCAAGATTTTAGTCCTGCGAGGTATTGGCCCAGGATGGCCGCGGCAGTCTCAGGGTTGCCCCGGCTTTCTCTCGTTTTGGCGGAACGATGATCTCGCGCAGAACTTTCGCCAGGATGCGAGGCTGAAACAGACGACTGGGCGGCTCGAGCATTTGAAAGACGCGCAACCAAACTGCTCGAACCGTGATGTCTCTTGTCGTCAAGGCGACCAGTTTGTCGATGTAGGAGTGCATCAGGTGGCCCATGAAACCTGCCTTTGCCCCCTCGGTCTCCCGGTAGCGAAAGTCTTCACCCGTCGCTAACGACCACGGCAACTTCTGGATCTTTGCGAGCTTTCTTTGAAACCTTCTACCGAACTCCGCATCGAAAGATTCTTTCTTCCAGGTCGAAACTGCCCGGTCGAGTTCCATGGCATCCATCGCGGCCACAGTCATTCCTTGACCGTACACCGGGTTAAAGGCACAGACCGAATCGCCTAGCAGGACAAAGTTTCCTGGAAAGGAAGACATTTCGTCGTAGTGGCGCAATCGATTTTCGGTGTTGCGATAGCTACGTATCGGAGAGATCGGTTTTGCATCTCGCAGCACGTCAAACAATAGCGACGAACGAAGTGATTCAATGAAGTTTATAAATTCGCGTTCGTCAGTGGGCGGATAATCTCGTCCGCCGCCGGCGATGGTCAGGATCCAGCGATTCTTCTCAATGGGAAACAGCAATCCTGCCCTCGGGTTTTCAGGAGGAGCGGACTGCAAGAGAATTGCTTTCCAACTCGCGTTGCTCGCCGCCGGCCTTTCGTAGAGCCGCGTTGCATAACCGATAAATGCATTCACAACAGTTTCGCGGGGCGCTTGGTAGCCAAGGGCTTTCAACCATTGCGGGGCCCGAGAGTGGCGGCCACTGGCATCAACGACGAGATCGGCGTCAATAAACCTTTCGGCTTGCGGCGGCCGCACGTCGCCAGCGGCGCTGTCATCCTCACAACATAGTTTGACCGTCACGCCGCTAACGCCGTTTCGTTTAGAATTAGAAACCAAGGCAACGACATCGCAGTCTGGAATGATCTTAATGTTTTCGATTTGCACCAGCCGCCGCCGGATGTACTTGTCGAGAAACGGCCGGGTGAATGAAAGAATCTGGAGATTGGATTGAAAATACTTGCCCCAACCAGCCGGAGTCAGCCAGGCAACGTCACTGCCCGTTTCCAGCGGAACCGCTCCTGCATGCACCAGTTCCTCGCCAATACCGGGAAAGAGTTGTTCGATGATCTGAAGACCACGGGCCAGGAGTGCATGCAAGTGTTGCGCTTGAGGGATCCCGCGCCGATGCTCGGTCTCTGCGGTTAGGGAGTCACGCTCCAGAATGGTTACTGAGGAGAAATGATCAGACAGCACGCGAGCGGCCAACATTCCGGCCATACTGCTGCCAATTACCAGCGCATGACGCCGTTCCCTTCTCTGAGGTGAACCAGGAACGGCGGTTGAACTTGGAGATTTCATGCTTCGTTGCTTACCTTCCATTTTAATTGTTTAGTCGGAGTCAGGCCCGACAACAGGGTGCGAGGTGTCTTTGGTCGGGGAAAGTAGCTGAGGCTTACAATTGACAATTAACTGAGGTCTTTTACTCAATTGATATCCGTCCGTTATAACTTGATAACATCGTGACACCTTCTTTCATCCAGGAGGGGCCATTCTGCTCCTGGTTTTACGCGTATCTGAATTGGGATAGAATTTTGTAATCTCACAATGCCCAGTCCTCCTCCCGACCCGTCACCCAGGTTTGCGTGGGTGACCGTAGCAACCAAGCCGACGGAAGTCTTGATGTGACTCTGATTTGTCTCTGAAAGAGTTCTGATAACGTGGCTATAGACAAGCAGGACAAGGTTTTATACGAGTTTGGTGTTTTTCGACTTGATCCCGAGGAGCGCCTCCTCTTGTGTCGCGGCGTTAGTGTGCCCCTAACGCCCAAGGCCTTCGATACCTTGTTGTTACTGGTCGAGAATTGCGGTCACGTCCTGAAGAAGGAGGAACTGATTGAGAAACTTTGGCCGGACAGTTTTGTGGGTGAGAACAGCCTGGCGCAAAACATCTCTGCTTTAAGAAAGGCCCTGGACGAAGGATCGGGCGACCAACAACATATTGAAACGCTTCCGCGACTGGGTTACCGCTTCACCGCCCCGGTAACAAAGATTCAACCCCAGGACGTCGAAGCTGCCGCGGCCGCAGCTGCCAGCTCAGGCGGGGCCGCCACCCAGCCAGTAAATGGTACGGTACTACCCGCGGCTCCGGTTGCGGACGTTGACCAAACTCCCGCTCCTACGACCACTCGACGGAAACTCGCAGTCGGCATAGCGCTTGTTTTAGTGGTGGCCTTGCTGGCGGGTT
>DATFRK010001022.1:0-6611 GCA_035263325.1 Pyrinomonadaceae bacterium
CATCAAAGTCGCTGCAAATTACCCCCAGGCCGTAGTAACCGTCGGGGTCAGAAACACCTGCTTTCTTCGATACGTCAGTGAAGGTGCCGTCGCCATTGTTGTGAAACAGCGAGTCACCGGCGCCCGCTAGTCCTCTTGGCCCACACTGCACTGGGATTCCTTTGAACTGGCAGCTTCGACCTTTGCCAAACTCGGGCAGGTGGTTGACATCGAAATCCACGTAGTTAGAGACGAAGAGATCCAGCTTGCCGTCGTTGTCGTAGTCCACAAAGGCAGCCCCGGTGGACCAACGCTGATCATCAACTCCTGCTTTTTGCGTGACATCGGTAAAGGTACCGTTACCATTGTTTTTGAAGAGGTGGTTTGAGCCGAGACAGGTTACGTAGATGTCCTCGAAGCCATCGTTGTCGTAATCGCCGGTCGCTACGCCCATGCCCCAACCAATATCACCCAGACCCGACTTGTCTGTTACATCGGTGAAAGTGCCATCACCGTTGTTGTGGTAAAGAGCGCTCTTTGTCTTTTGATTGAGCTTTACCAGGTCAGTGGTCAGTGAGTTGACGAAGTAAATATCCAGGTAGCCGTCGTTATCGTAGTCCAACAACGCCACTCCGCCGCTCATCGACTCGACAATGTATTTCTTTTCCGGTGATGAAGTGTGTTTGAAAGTAATCCCGGCTTTTTCGGTGATATCGGTGAATTGGATGTTCTGTTGCCCGGGTGAAGCAAAGCCGGGCGATACAAAAAGAAGCGCGACAAGAAAGACCTGGCGTACTGTTCGCTTGTTTACGAGGGTCATGCTAAGGCTTCGGTTGCCGCTCTTTTTCTTTTAGTTGCCGGGAGAGCTCGATTTCACGATCGCTCTCTGTTTTGCGACCGGCTGCCAGGTAAGCGCGGCCCAGTTGAAAATGAATGTGTGCTTTCTCGGGATCAAGCTTGGCGGCAGTTTGCAAACTACTCAGCGCTTTTTCGGTCTCCCCTTTTTGTAAGAGGGCTTTGCCAAGCTCGTAATGAGCATCCGCAAAGTCTGGTTTCTGCTGCGTGACTTCGCGCATGATAGTGATGCCACGATCCGTTTCCTGTCCGGCTAACAAAACATAACCCAGGTCATACTTCGCCTGCAGGTCACTGGGGTTCAAAGCAAGCTCCGCTTCAAACTCTTTCCTGGCTTCCTCAAACTTACCCAGTTTCAAGTAAACAACGCCGGAGTAAAAATGGGCCAGCAGCAGTTTGTCGTCGAGGGCGATCGCGGCCCGCAGCTCTTCGAGCGCTTTATCGGAGTCTCCCTGATCATAAGCAGCGCGACCCAACAAGATGTGCACCTGCGGACTGTTGCTGCCGAGTCGCACCATCTCTTCGATATAGTGGTTAGCTTCTGTAGTTTTTTGCTGATTCAAGAGAGACAGGACGAGGGGATAGTACAGCGCGACCTCGTTAGGCCTCGCCGTCACCACCTCCGTCAACAGGGTTGAAGCTTTCGCGTACTCATTCGTCATGAAGTAACTCAAGCCCAACAGTTGTTTGGCAGCCATGTTGTCTGGGCGAGTTTTCAACTCCTGCTCGAATGGTGCTACCGCGTCAGCGTATTGTTCCGCTTTGTAACTAGCGAGTCCCCAGTTGAAATTGACGCCTGCGAGCTGGGGGTCCCACTTGCTCGCCTGGCGAAACTCTTCGGCGGCCGCACGAAAGTCCTGGCGCTCCGCTCGCAGTGAACCAATATTGTTATGAGCCGCGGCGATCACCTTTTCATAAAACTCAGCATCCTTTCGCAACGCCGCTTGCGTGGAGGCATCGCCGGCAGAACCTTCGGCCATTACTCCTTCTGGCGCCACCAACTCGGAGATCTTACCCTCATTGGCGGTGAAAGCCTGAATCTGGGCCTCGTCTCTCCTGAAGGCCGCGGCCTTTAAGTCCGCCGCCAGTTTGAGTTCCTTTTGCGCTTCCGCAGTGGCGCCGACTTTTAGCAGCGATTGACCAAGACGGTAGTGCGCGTTGGTGACCTGGTAGTCGTTGTGTTTCAAATCCGGATTCAACTCGATCGATTTTTTAAAGGCCGCCACGGCCAGATCATGTTTTTCTTCGCCTGCGTAACACTGTCCGAGAAAGAAGTAAGGGTCCGGATTTTTAGGTTGAATTTGAACAGCCTTTTGCAAGTATTGCAGGCCAACTTCCCAGTTGCGCTGGACCGTGGCGGCGATGCCCAGGTAGTAGTGAGCAAAGAATTCATCCGGGTGGTCCGCCAGTTCAATTTTGAATTCGCGCTCTGCCTCTCCCAGTCGATCGACGCCGTCTTTGAGCAAATAGGTGAGACCTAAGTAGAAGTGGACGCGAGGGAACTTGGGATCAAGCGCGACTGCTTTCTTAAACTCCTCAATCGCCTCCGGCAAAAATCCTGTTTCCCGATAGGCACGACCGATGAGCACACGCAGTTGAGGCTTATTTCCCAATTGGCGCGTCATCTCATCGTAGATCTTCCGCGCCGCTGCGAAATCGCGTTGTTTTAGATAAGCGAGTCCGAGCGTGTACTCAATATCGTAATCGTTTGCTGATTGCGCGAGAGCGGTCTGCAGTTCCACTGTCGCTTTGGCAAAGCTTCCCAACATGAAATGAGTTTTACCCAACATGTGATGGGCGCTAACGTTTTTGGGGTCCTTCGCGACCACGCGGTTCAAGGGCTCTAAAGCCTTTTCGAACTGGCCCACGTGAAAGTACGCAATCGCCAGTTCGATCAACACTTCAGTCGAGTCAGGTTGATAAATAGCAGCTGTTTCCAGGACCCGGAGTGATTCAGGGTAGTTCAGTTCCGCCGCTGAAACTCTGCCTAGCTTCAGGTAAGCCTCACCAAGGATCGTTTTGAACTCCGCTTCGGCGGCGACTAGGTCGCCTTTGCGGCGGAGTGCCTCGGCCTTCTCATAGTGAAGTTGGAATGAATCGCGTTGTGCCTGGGGAGTAAAAGCAAGAAATAGGAAAAGAAGAGCGGACCCAAAATGCATTTTCGCCCGTGTGGATTAGCTTAAAGGTTTCTCAGAAGTAAAACGGAGGACTGAATTTGTGATTCAGCCCTCCGTGCAAGTTCGGCCGAGGCCGAAAGTATATCAGAAGCTAAACTTGAACCCGAACTGGATCTCCCGGTGGCTGGCAGTATTACTCAACGTGCCAAAACTGCCGTTGGTAACCGTGCCAAAGTTAGGCTGCGTAATGTTGCCCTGGAAGTTGAGGGCATTCTGGAAACCATTAAAGTTCGGATGGTTGAAGACATTGAACATCTCCGCGCGGAACTGGATGTTGTATCTCTCAGTCACACGCCAATTCTTATTCACGGAGAAGTCGAAGTTATTAATGGGCTTACCGCGGATCGCCCCCTTGCCCAGGCTGCCAAGTTGTCCGACACCCGGTATCGCGAACGCCGCCGGATTGAGCCACAGGGTGCTGTCGTTGGGGTTGTTGACATAGATGGGCACGCCCTGCACCAGGTTAGGTCTCGGATTCACGTTACCTGCCGTACCGAAGGTGTTAACGCCTGACAAAACATCAACCGGAGTGGATCCGAAGAACGAATAAATCCCGTTGAGTTGCCAGTCGCTGAGAAGGGCACTGGCGATCGGCCCATATCTTCGAACAGCCGGCAGTACGTAAACCGCATTGCCCACGAAGCTGTGCCTGCGATCAAGATCAGCATCGCCTTTATCGAGCTTGAAGTTGAAAGGATCGGTGGTGGAGTTGGTGAACGACGTTAGCGGAATATCTGAGATCGTATGTGACCAGGTGTAAGCCGCCTGGAACGCCAACCTCTCCGAGAAGCGTCGGTTCAACCACAATTGCATACCGTGGTAAGAAGAATTTCCTGTCGATTGTGACATTACAATTGGACCAAGCGTATTGATCCGTCGATTCGCAGCCACCATCGCGTCGGTGTTAATGCCCTGGCGCTGGTTGAAAGCGATCTGGAACCGGGCGTCGTTTGGCAAAGTAGTGCTGCAACCAACCGCCGCTCCGCCAAGGCAGGCCTGATTCGGTGCCACGTCATTCCATTGCACATTTCGTCGCCAGATATGCAGGCCATGGTTACCAATGTAGGAAGCTTCCAGCACGGTGTTCTTCATAACCTCACGCGAGATAGTGAGGTTCCACTGGTAGCTCTCGGGTGGGCGGAAGTTGATATCGACCGCCTGGAAGGTTCCTGTGGGACTGACACCAACTACCTGGTTCTTCAGATTTGGTCCAATAGCATCCATGCTGCGACAGGTAGGACAAGTCGCCAGCGTGTCAGTCGCAGCGGACCAACCCGAATCGATTGACTTGGTCCACGGTGGATTCCCAACCATGCGATTGACGTCTTCAATCACATTTGTCCGACTCATATAGCGCCCAAAGCCCATGCGAATGGCCGTCTTGCCATCACCTTTGAGGTCCCAGGCAAGACCAAAACGGGGTTGCCAACCAGCGTTATAGGGCTTGACCAGGGAACTTGGTAGGCCATGGGCCGCGGCATTTGCCGGAGTAATTAAGGCCGAGTTGAAGTCGTGACCGTCGTAAAACTGCGGCACCATGTTAGTCATCTGTCCGTTGTCAACGTGGGCCGCTGGAAATTGCGAGTAGCGCAGGCCCAGTGTCAGCGTGATGTTCTTGCGGAACTTCCAGGTGTCGTTGCCATAGAACTCGGTATCACGCCAGCGACCCAGGGCAACGGCGGTGTGGTCGATTTCCACATAGTTGGTAAGCGTCAGATTTCTGTCCAACAGATCGGCGGCGCAGTTTTGAGTCTTCGCATTGCAGCCGGTAATGAACGCCGGTGTATTACCGCCGGCGGCGCCACCAGCTTGTTCATTCTTGATGTTGTGAGAGAAGAGACCGCCAAATCTCAGGTCGTGGTTGCCGATGACTTTCGAAAAGTCGTCCTTCCAAATGAACAGGTCCTCATGGTTTTGCCAGGGAGCCTGGTGCCAGATGTTGTCCCAGCCACCGGGTCCCCACATCAGTGCGGGAACATTATCGGAGTGCGGAAACACCGTTGGGAATTTGGAATTAATATCGGCAACAAGCCCGGTTGACTGACCAGCAGTCGAAATAAAGATGTCGTTGCCAGCCCGCGAGAATTGGAAATCATTGACAGCAGTCGTGCCGATCGTGTTTGTCAGTTTAACCGCTAAGCTGTTGCTCGGCTGACTCCAGTCATCAGAGAGTGTCGGAAACGGAACGTCACCCCAGTTGGTGGTGTTATTGCCATGCGTCCACTTCTCGTTGATGTAACGAACCATCAGGTTCATCTTGCTGGTGAGATTAGCGTCACCACGGATCGAATCCTGGCGAGTTCTAATCGGTTGCAAGGGAGAGTCGACCCAAAGGTGACCGCCAGCATTCGGATCCGGATAGATTTGCAGCAATGCCAGGCCCGCCGGACTCAAACGCGCGGTGGGGATTTTGTTTCCTGGATAAGGTAGACCGGTAAACGGGTCGATCGGAATCGGGTCGCCAGAAAGATTGCCGCTGAAGTCACCAACCTTTTCACCCGCCGTCGGTACGTGTCCGGTCAGCGCAATGCCGCGATCTTCAAAACGCCACTCCTCCGACCAGAGGAAGAAGATCTTGTTCTTCCAAATTGGCCCACTGAAGTTGCCACCAAAGTTGTTGTACTTCAGTTGGCCCTTGGGAGCTCCCGCCTTATTCAAGAAGAAGTCGTTGGCGTTGAGACTGTCGTTACGCAAAAACCAGAAGCCGGTACCATGAAAATCATTTGAGCCGCCCTTGGTTACCAGGTTGATAACCGCGCCCTGTGCTTGCCCGTACTCAGCACTAAAACTATTGCGAACGACGCGGAACTCCTGGATGGTGTCAATCGAAGGGAATACCAACAAGGTGCGGTTTGAACCAACGTCCATGTTGTTCACGCCATCGACGGTCCAGAGATTCTGGTTCGAGCCGTTGCCGTTGACTGACATGTCAACGCCACCATTTAGGCCGGTGCCGGTCGCTGCGAAAGCGCCCCCCGCTCCGGCCTGCGTCACTGGTGAGACGCCGGGAACCATCAAGGCCAACTGGGAATAGTTGCGACCGTTCAAGGGCAACTCGGTGACCTGTTTTTCCGAAATAAGACTGCTGACATCACCGCTGCGCGTTTCGACTGGCGCTAAATCGCTGGTGACTGTAACCGTCTCACTTACCTGGCCCACTTGCAGATCGAGGTTGACGATCTTGTTTTCGGAGACGTGAAGGTCAATCCCGGTAACCTGGGTCTTTTTGAAGCCGGTAGGAGCGGTCGAGACTGTGTAACGACCCGGAGCTAGACCAGTGGCAAGGAAAGATCCATTTTCATCAGCAACCACTGTACGCGAAGCGCCCGTGCCCTCTTGCTGAATGATAACTTCGGCCTTGGGCACAGCAGCTCCGCTCTGATCCCGCACTGTTCCACTCATCGTGGCGACGGTAGTGGTTTGCGCATGCACTACTCCCACGCAAGCGCCGATAAGTAAAACGATGAGGCGCAAGCCAGACTTCTTCAACATAACACCCTCCTCAGGTTCATGGTTGTCAGCATGGGCCGATAGACCACACGCATTCCAAGACGAAATCCACCTCAACCTAGATCGATGGTTTTCAAGAAGAACAGGAAA
>DATFRK010001023.1:0-15306 GCA_035263325.1 Pyrinomonadaceae bacterium
AACCCGGTGTGGTCCAACGATGGCACAGAACTATATTTCCTGAGTAATCGCGGCGGCGAAATGAATCTTTGGCGTGTGCCTATCGACGAGAATACGGGCCAGTTGCGCGGCGCTCCCGAACCAGCAACTTTGCCCTCGAACAACTGTCAACACGTTAGCCTGGCCCGTAATGGCAAGGTGTTGGTGTATGGACAAACTACGCGCAGCGAAAACCTTTGGCAGGTCGGCGTTGATCCGGAGCGTGGTCAATTGAGCGAACCGGCGACGCCCTTGACGCAAGGTCTAAAACGCTATGCCATGTTTTCGCTGGCGCCTGACGAAAAGAGTTTTGTCTATCTTGCTCGGGGCGAGCCGCAACAAGATCTGTTCACCGCGCAATAAAACGGCACTCCGATGCGTCGTCTGACCGATGATGCTGCACAAGACATCGTGCCGCGCTGGTCGCCTGATGGCCAATGGATCGCGTTTCTATCGGACCGCGGTGGTAAATATGAAATTTGGAAGATGCGGCCCGATGGTACGGGCATCACGCAGATGACGGATGAGCCCGGCCGCGAGGTAATTGCGCCGGTCTGGTCGCCAGACAGTCGCCAGTTGCTCTATGAAATCCGTAATGTCAATGCTTATGTAATTGATGCCGACCGGGTTGGGGCGGAACAGAAGCCACGGCCCTTGCCCGCGCAACAACCACCGAGTTTTATTCCCTGGGATTGGTCGCCTGACGGTCAATACCTGGTTGGTTGGCAACACAGTGTTGAATGGGGAATTGTTGTTTATTCGTTTCCGGATCGTCGCTACCAGAGACTTACTAAGATCGGATCGTTTCCGGTCTGGCTGAACGACAGTCGCCATTTGATCTTTCGCGAAGACGGCGAATTGTATTTCCTTGATCGGCTTGGGGGTGAGCCCAGGAAGACTCTTTCGCTCAAGGGATCGGCTGTTGGCACTCATCTACTCTCGCGCGACGGCCGGCGGTTGTACTTTAGTTCAGCGAGTAATGAAGCGGATCTCTGGTTGTTGAAGTTGAAGTGAAGCTGTAGCTAACAATCAAACACTAAGGAAGGTCGGCGAAAAGTTCGTCGATGCGAGCAGAGAAGCCCGGTAGCAAGGGACTTTTCATTAGATCGCCCTGGGCCCAGGTTGTGATTAGTGCGAGCTGAGGGTGTTGCTGCCGGTACACTTCAATAGCGCGTTTCGGCGGGTCGACGATCCAGTATTCCAGTACTCCGCGACGCGAATACAAGTTGAGTTTGGCCTCGCGGTCGCGCCGCTGGTTTCTCGGCCCCGGCGAAAGTACTTCAATGACGAGATCGGGCGCAGAATGCAGCTTCCCATCTTCAGCCAGCGCCGCGGCCATTCGTTGATTGCTGAGCCAGGCCACGTCCGGAACAACGTCGTCGTCATCAGCGAAGATCAATCCCGGCGCGAAGATGGTTTGACCGAGATTACTGTGAGTGTTCCAGTCTTCAAGGAGCTTGTATAGCTTCCCGCACAGGTGTTGGTGATAGAAGTGAGGTTGTTCCGACACGAAGAGTTCTCCACCGATGATTTCGTAGCGGTTCCCGTCATCATCAGGGAGTGCTTCAAGATCAGCGGATGTCCAATGTATGGTTGAGGCCATTGTTGATTGACTCCGGTTGTTTGAGCGTCAGTATAGTAGCCGCGTTTAGAGCCCGGCAAGATAACTTGCGCTCTCATTGAAGACCTGGTCTCCTCGCCGCAACTTCTTAATGAAGATTCAAGTGCCAGGAGATTCCGAAACGATCAGAAACCCACGCGAACTTCTTACTGAATCCATAGTCAGCAAGCGGCATGAGTACCTTACCGTTCAGCGACAATTGTTCAACTGCTTGATTGAACTCAGCTTCATCATCACAGTCGACAAAGAGTGAGATTGCCGGGGTAAAGGTTGGGTCGCGTTTGGTAGGACAATCAACGCAGATTAAGGCAATGCTAAGCTAAGGGCACTCAGATGGCGATTTCGCGACGCAAATTTATTGAGCTTGCAGGAGCTTTTGGGGCTACGCTCGCGCTGCGGTCACGGTATGTTCACGCGTCAAATGTCGCTTCCACTGAGCGGCGCGATCTATTTCCCCAGGGAGTCGCGTCAGGTGATCCGCACGCCGACAGCGTCATATTGTGGACTCGCCGGCCACCGGTCGGCGAGAGCGCTGCCGAAAAGTTGAAGGTCGAGATTTCCCGCGATCCGAATTTCAGTTCAGTCGTTTCTACCGCTACCGCAAAGATTTCAGCCCAAACAGATTGGACCTGCCGCGTGCTGGCGGTCGGGTTGAAGCCGCGGACCATCTATTGGTTTCGCTTCACCGACGAACATGCCTTTAGCAGTCGTGTTGGTCGCACGATCACCGCGCCGTCGCTGAACGACGATCGGCCTCTTAGCTTCACTTTCGTCAGTTGTCAGATGGTGCCGGCCGGAGCTTGTAATGCCTATCGCCGCATGATCTGGGAAGACGAGCAGAAGCCTCTAGCAGACCAGCTTGGCTTCGTGCTTCATCTGGGCGACTTCATCTATGAGGTCGTCTGGTATCCCGAAGACCGCCCGCAATACTATGCGCGCAAGTTGAGAGATGTTATTCGCTATCCCCAGGGCGAAAAGATTCGTGACTTTCATGTGCCGGTAACGGTCGAAGATTATCGCGCGCTTTATCGCGGCTATCTTTCAGATCCGGACTTGCAGGATGCGCGCGCCCGCTGGCCCTTTGTATGTATGTGGGACAACCACGAATTCTCCTGGAAAGGATGGCAGAGCCAGCAGGACTTCAGCGGTGTGCGACCGGCCCAGACGCGCAAGGTGGCGGCGAACCAGGCGTGGTTCGAGTACCAGCCCGCGCGGGTGATTAAGCCGGACCCGGATCTCAACAGTTTCGCTGTCCCGCCAGTCAAAGATGCGCCGCTGACTACGCTCGACGATCATGGTTTAGGCCTCGAAGCAGGGAACCAGGCCGCCATCAATAGTCTGAAGCTCTATCGTGCTCTACGCTTTGGCAAGAATGTCGACTTGATCCTGACGGACAATCGTTCGTTTCGCTCCGAACCGGTGTTGCAACGTAAAGAAGCGGCGGTCTTTCAACCACAGGATTTTCCTTACGTCTATTTAGAGAAGGCTGTTGATGTTCTCGACGCGGGTCGCACTTACAACAACGGCAAGCCACCGGATGCGATCAAGGTTAACGAAGCGCAGGTTCTTAATTTCCGCAAACACGATCCGCCGCAGTCGATGCTCGGACGAGAACAGAAGCGTTGGTTCCTACAAAGACTGCGCCAGTCGTCAGCACCCTGGAAGCTTTGGGGAAACTCCATCGGGATGCTTGATTGGCGCCTCGATTTTCAGAATCTGCCTGCAGGTGTCGGTGCGAAATGGCCGGACGATGGGTATGCAACCTTCATGATCGACGACTGGGCCGGATATCGACATGAGCGCGCGGAAATCCTGGATTACATTCGCTCGCACCGCGTCACGGGAGTGGCGGCGATCTGTGGCGATCGACACGCGTTTGAAGCAGGCTTGGTTTCCGCCTCGGCCACTCGCGATCCAGTAATACCAGAGTTCATCACTGGCTCAATCTCTGCGCCAGGTCTATTCGAAGGTGCTGAATTTTCGCTGGCGAAGGATCATCCGCTCCGGGCAGTCTATCTTTACCAGCCGCCAACTGGTGGATCTGTTCAGCCGGCAATCAATTTCTCGCTCCTGCATGGCGTACGCGCCGGCCTCGAGTTGCAGCGCACCGGTGCTGTAACGAGAGCCTTGACCGCGCGCAACCCGGAACTCGCTCCGCACCTTTCATTTGTGGATCTAGGCGGTCACGGCTATGCGTTGGTCCGAGCGGAGCAAGATCACCTGGAAGTCGAATTCGTTTGTATTCCTCGTCCGCTACAGCGGTCCCAAGCTGCTGATGGTGGCCCAGTGACATACCGCGTGACCCATCGCGTGGATCGTTGGCTGCCTAATACCCCTCCTAAATTGCTGCGAACGAAGGAAGTTGGGATCTTGCCCTTAGTGAAGTAAATACCAGCGGCCACTACAGCGATCGAAGCTATTGCAATGGCGTGAGGATCTCCGACGCTTAAGCTTATCGCTCCCTACTCAAGTTGCGCGTGGTACCTTCCGTTACTGAGTTCGGAGGATGAAGGCGGTTGATTTCTGATTCAGCGCCTGCGGTGAGTGATTGGATTTCTCGCTGCGGCGCAATCGTTCGGCTCGACTCTTCTCCCGACAGCAGTCGCGCTGCTTGGCTGACCCGTGTTTTGCCAATAACTATCAGCGGCAAACCAACCAGCGCGCCGAGCAGTGCGTTTAGCATCGCGATGGTAGCAAGAATCGGATGACCCTGGGTGATGCCGATTAGAGTTATGATTACGGCGATCACCATGAAACTTGCCAGGGTAGCGACACCGCCGTTCATTAAGTGCGAGCCCGACCTAATTTTCGCTAAAGAGTTGCCAGTAGTTCCCTGTAAAGCTAAACCAACGTCGGCCAGTGCCAACCCACATTGCCGGCAATAGGCTTGTTTCGCTTCGTTTTCAGCGGCGCATCTGGGACAGAACATAGCTCGCCTTTCACGCTTCAGAAGAGTTCTTCGGCCAGCGCGACGATGATGCCTGCAGGGCCTCGCAGGTAACAGAGTCTGTACTTGTCCTCGTACTGGGCCACCTCACCGATGAGTTCGGCGCCGTTGGCGCGCAGGCGAGCGACCGTGTCGTCGACGCTTTCAACTGTAAACATGACGCTGCGGAGGCCCAGCGTGTTCGGCGGTGCGACCGCCGGATCGATCTCAACCAGTTTTGGCTTGCGAAACTTCGTCAGCTCAAGCTTGCCATGCCCATCTGGGGTCCGCATCATAAGGATGTCGACTTGGACACCTTCGATCCCGTTGACGCGGTCCACCCATGGGCCCTCGACCGGCATCTCACCTTCGACCGTCATGCCGAGGGAGGTGAAAAAAGCGGTAGCGGCTCCAAGATCGTCGACAACGACGCTGACGTGATCCAATCTCTTGATCGTCATGTTCCCTAGCATAGCAAATCGTGAACGCCCGGAATCTAAACGCCAACAAGATCGTAAGGAAATTACTATTATTGAATCGATGGGAATGAGCCGCGCCGCACTTGACCTGATTGACTAATCGGGCACAAATCCAAAGCCTCATACAACCCTTCCAGAATCTTGGATAATGATTTGATTTGATCGGCGAATTTCCTAGTCTTTCTTGAGGCTCCTTTACGGAAAGGATGGTACCTCTATTGCATAGCTAACAACTCCCCCTTTCAACAAATCAACGCTGCTATCACCGGCGTTGAATAAATGTAATTTTTGCACTGCCAATCCCGACACCTGAAGAAGACGTTTCGGCAACGTCTAACTTTGCGGTTTTTTGACGCCTTTGCGAACAGGAGTGCACGCAAAGGCGCGCAGTCTCAACGGTTTCACACAAACAAATGAGGGCCACCAGAATTTCTGCCCCCAGAATTGTCTTTGTGAACTTGGCGGTATTACGCGCTGAATCTTTCCCTCATCAATTGAAAACAATCATCAGCAATAAGGAGCTACTCACATGAAAAACAAACTACGGGTAGGATTAATTCTGGCCGCGGCCATATTAATAGCGGTTGCTGCTACGGCAAATAGGTTCAACGTGCGCGCGGATCATGACGATGATGCGACGACTTTTCGCGCGCGCTTGTCGGGCTTTGGTGAAGTGCCACCCAAACTGGTTGACGGTCAGGGGAGATTCAACGGGACTTTGAGTCAAGACAAGACGAGCATCACCTGGACCATCAGCTGGACTGGTTTGACCGGCCCGGCGCAGGCGGCGCACGTCCACTTCGGGCAAAATCAGGTTAATGGCAATGTTGTAGTTTTCTTTTGCGGCGGTGGCGGCCGACCTGCCTGTCCGGACGGCCCCGATCATAGTGGATCGGTAAGTGGGACTTGGACTTCAGCCGACATTTTGGCGGTCGCGGCGCAGAATGTCTCTGCAGGCGACCTGCCTGGCTTCCTCAGGATTCTGAATGCGAACGAAGGTTACGCGAATATTCACACGACGCTGTTCCCGGGCGGAGAGATTCGTGGCCAGGTAAGCGTGCGTAACGAAGATCGCGACGACCACTGAGACCTGAGGCGTTCGGAATAGTTTGCAAGGTTCGACAGCGACGCGGGGGTCTGGGTTTTTGCGGCAATTAGTTGGGAGAGAAACGACGAACCTCTGCTGACAGGCTAGTCCAAAGAACCTACGAAACCTGTCTCGCATCACATTCGCAACACACAACAACGGGCAGCCTTAACTCTTCAATAGTTGGCTGCCCTAAGTTGTTAATGATAATGGTGAGCCGAGCAGGACTCGAACCTGCGACCCACTGGTTAAAAGCCAGTTGCTCTACCGACTGAGCTATCGGCCCATCTGGATGTTGAAGAGCGCATGTGTGTTGAGTGCGCTCTTTTTCAATTGCGAGGCATTCTACAAAACGCAGATAGGAAAGTCCAAAGGGGGAAAAATGTACTTAGTTCTTTGTACTTTGTTCTTTGTTTGTAGTCAGTAGTCAGTAGTTAGTTGTCAGTAGTCATCATTAGTTTAGGTGCAACGGACAATAAACTACTGACAACTGACAAAGAACAAAGCACCAACTACGAAGCTCAGGCCCTCAGCCACTCACCCAGGGCAGAATCGTGGACGATGATCGTTTGCGTGCGTTCGGGGCCGGTGGAGACGAGCCCGATTTCGGTGCCGATCTGTTCGGATAAGAAATTGACGTAAGCGCGCGCTTCCGTGGGCAGGTCACCCATTTTCGTCACGCCTAACGTTGATTTTTTCCAACCCGGCAACGTGGCGTAGATTGGTTCGGCGCGACGAAGATCTTGCGATACCGGTGGGAGTGATTCGCAGACGTTGCCATCGAGCTTATAGCCTATACACACTTTGATCTCGTCAAGGGCGTCGAGCACGTCAAGTTTTGTCAGCGCTACGGAAGTGAAGCCGTTGATCTCAGCGGCATAGCGAGTGGCAAAGGCATCAAACCAACCACAACGTCTTGGGCGACCGGTTGAAGCGCCATACTCACGACCACGTTCGCGAATGAGCTGACCCAGTTCCTCTTCACCCGCAACCATCTCCGTGGGAAATGGACCTTCACCAACGCGTGTGGTGTAAGTGCGAACTATACCCAATACCCCGGTGAGGCGATGGGGCGCGAGTCCGGTGCCAATGATGGCGCCACCAGCAATGGTGTTGGAGGAGGTGACGAATGGATAAGTGCCGTGGTCAACGTCCAGCAAGGTAGCCTGGGCGCCTTCCAGGAGGATCGAACGACCTTCAGTGGCCGCGATATTCAGAAAGTGAGTTGTGTCAGCAATGAACGGCCCCAGACGCTCAGTCAGCACCGACATCTCGTCGAAAATCTCCCGGGCATCGAGTTTCTCACCGCCGTAGGCTTCGATGATGCGATTGGCATCCTCCAGGTTGCGTTCGATCCGCGAGCGCAGCACGTCAGGCACCAAAGCGTCGGCGGTCCTGATGCCGCGGCGTCCAGCCTTGTCTTCATAGGCTGGGCCAATACCGCGGAGGGTGGTGCCCACCTTCTCATTGCCGAGTCGCTCTTCGCTCGTGTGATCGAGGGCGCGGTGATAGGGAAGAATCAGGTGGGCGCGAGAACTGATCTTGACGCGTTCGGGGGAGACTTCAATGCCCTGGGCAGTTAAACGATCTGCTTCCTGAAAAAAGGCCTTCGGATCGATCACCATGCCATTGCCAAGTACACAGGTCTTGCCACGGTGGACGATTCCCGAAGGCAAGAGGTGCAGCACAAACGATTGGTCACCCACCTGCACAGAATGGCCGGCGTTGTGACCACCCTGGTAACGGACCACGATATCGAACTGCTCCGCGAGCAGGTCGACAATCTTGCCCTTACCCTCATCGCCCCACTGGGCCCCGATTACGGCTATGACTTTTGTCATGGATTCTAAATGGTCTGGGTTTTGGGTCTTTGCTCTTTGGTTGTTGTTAGTGGTCAGTAGTTAGTGGTCAGTAGTTAGTAGTTAGTAGTTAGTAGTTAGTAGTTAGTAATAGGACCTATACGACCTATTGGACCTATTGATTACTAACCACTAACAACATACCAAGACCAAAGACCAAAAACCGAAGGCCCAAAGCGTCAGCTGGCTTTCCCTAACCTGATCGGCTTCTCAATAAAGTAGTAACTACAAGTGCCGCGCACTTCCATGATGTCCCGTGGCTCGATCGGAAAGAGGCGACAAGAATTTGGCCTATTCTCGTAAATCCCGCAAGTCGAACCGCCATCCGCGTTCTTCTTCAGAAACGGACATTTGAAAACCAATTCACAACACGCACCGCAGCGATTACATTCGCCCCGTCGCAGCGACAGGGACGCTACGGTTTCGGCCTTGCGAAAGTTTGTATTTACAAACCGGCGAATCTTTCCCTGCGCTTGCCGGGCGCGAAGTTTGGCATCAGAAAGTTTTCGCGAGCGGAGTCGTTGCTGCAGTCGCTCTTCGAAAGTTCGTGGTTTCGTCGCAGCCGCACTACGATTATTTTTCATTTAGAATTCCAGCAGTAAAGATGTTTAGCCGTAACACACAAGTGGCGCGGACTCGGGATGAAATGACGTCCGCGCCGCTCAAGATTAACCGAATTAAAGTTTCATTATTTCGCCGTACAACTCAAGGTATTTTGCGGCCGCCGCCGCCCAGGAATTGTCTACCACCATCCCATTGCGCTGTATTTTTAGCCAGACTTCAGGCCGTCCATAAAAGTAAAGGGCTTCGCGTATTTTTTCAAGCAAAGCACCGGCCTGGTAGGGGCCAAATTTGAACCCGGTACCAATGCCTGTTGCCGGGTTGAACTGTTGGACCGTGTCGTCCAGGCCACCCGTAGCCCTCACAATTGGCACCGTTCCATAACGCATGCTGTACATCTGATTGAGGCCACACGGTTCATAATGTGACGGCATCAGGAACATATCCGCGCCCGCCTCAATCTTATGGGCCAGTGACTCGCCGGCGTAACCCTTGTAAATCCCCACCTGTTGCGGCGCCGAATCGTGCAAACTCTGGAGAAAGTCTTCGTACTCCGTGGCGCCGGCTCCGAGGGCAATAAAGTAGATACCGCTCTGGACTATGGCCGGGGCGATTTGCCGGATCAAATCGTAGCCCTTCTGCGACACCAGGCGCGAAATAATTGCCACGATCGGTCGATCGACATTTTCCGTTAAGGCAAACGTTCTTAGTAGGTCCAGTTTGCAGAGCCGTTTTCCAGACAAGTCGGCGACCGAATAGTTTTCCGCGAGATGTGGATCAATCTCGGGATTCCAAACGGTGTAATCGACCCCGTTTGTGATGCCGGCGAGTCGATCAGACCTGGCCCGCAATAGCCAATCCAGACCATGTCCCTGTTCTGGGGTTTGTATCTCGCGCGCATAACGTGGACTTACGGTCGAAAGCGCATCAGCAGCGATGATGCCGGCCTTAAGTGCCGACGCAGTCCGATTCAACAAGAAGTCGTTGTTGTCAGGATGCTCGCCAAAGCCCAACCACCAAAGGTCACCAGGTTCGAACAATCCCTGGTAGCCGACATTGTGCAGCGAGAAGAGACTTTTAACATCCTTGAAGAACTGATCGTAGCGGCGGCGCGCGCGCAGTTCGATGATGGCAAAGCCGGTTGGCCAGTCATTTCCGTGGACCAGATCTGGTTTCCAACCCAGGTGCTTAATCAGCGACAGGGCCGCGCGTGAAAAGAAGGCGAAGCGAATATGGTCATCGCTGTAACCATAGACCGCCGGTCGGGCAAAAAACTCCGGCGCTTCAATCAAGTAAGTAGGGGCGCCGGCTGCGTCACTTTCCCAGGCCCGGATCGTCCTGACCTGACCACGCCACTCGACAGGAATATTCTCAATCGGTTTGCCTTTAAGCGAAGTTCGATCAATCTGATCAAAGAGTGGCAGGAACAACCGTGCGTCAACACCCTGGTCTGAAAGTGCCTTCGGCAAGGCGCCGGCCACGTCAGCCAGACCGCCGGTCTTGGCAAAGGGCACAGCTTCAGATGACAACAAGGCGATGCGCATGGGAGATGACTGGAGTAGAGAGTGGGGGTACGAGGAAAAGCATTGAAGGCGAACAGGCTACGCTATAGGGTCTGCTCGCCTTCAGGTTGTACTTAGCTCTGCATGGAAGCAAGAAATTCGGCGTTGGACTTGGTCTTCTCCAACCGCTCGAGCACGACTTCCATCTGCTCAACTGGCGATAGCGGATTCAAAACTCGGCGCATGACCCAGATGCGGTTCAGGTCTTCCTTGCTGATGAGCAATTCTTCTTTGCGGGTACCTGAACGTTGCAGGTCGATCGCCGGGAACAGTCGTTTATCACTCAAACGACGGTCGAGGTGAATTTCCGAGTTGCCGGTGCCTTTGAACTCTTCAAAGATCACGTCGTCCATGCGCGAACCGGTGTCGATCAAGGCGGTAGCGATGATTGTCAAACTGCCACCCTCTTCGATGTTGCGAGCAGCACCAAAGAAGCGCTTGGGACGTTGCAGGGCGTTGGAATCGATACCGCCGGAAAGAATCTTACCGCTGGGCGGCACGACCGCGTTGTGGGCGCGCGCTAAACGCGTGATTGAGTCGAGCAGGATCACGACATCGCGTTTGTGTTCCACCAGTCGTTTCGCTTTTTCGATCACCATATCGGCGACCTGTACGTGGCGCGTTGGCGGTTCGTCGAAGGTAGAGGAGATGACCTCGCCGTTGACGGAACGTTGCATGTCCGTGACTTCTTCCGGTCGTTCGTCAATGAGCAACACTATCAAAGTAACTTCCGGATGATTCTGAGTTACGGAGTTAGCAATCGTCTGCAGCAACATCGTCTTACCGGTACGCGGCGGAGCGACGATCAAGCCGCGTTGACCTTTGCCGAGTGGCGTCACCAGATCGATGACGCGGGCGGAAAGGTTCTCACTCGACGTCTCCATCTTCAGCTGTTCTTCGGGATAGAGTGGAGTCAGGTTATCGAAGAAGACCTTCTCACGAGCTTGATCGGGCGACTCAAAATTGATCGCCTCTACTTTGATCAAAGCGAAGTAGCGTTCACCTTCTTTCGGTGGTCTGATCTGACCGCTGACAGTGTCGCCGGTGCGTAGGTCAAACTTGCGAATCTGCGAAGGGGAAACGTAGATGTCGTCCGGGCCGGGCAGGTAGTTGTACTCCGGTGCGCGCAGGAAGCCGAAACCATCAGGTAGCGTCTCCAGTACTCCCTCAGAAAAGATAAGACCGCTCTTTTCAGTTTGGGCTGCCAGCACCTTGAAGATCAACTCTTGCTTGCGCATGCCGGTCGCGCCCGGGACGTCCATGCTTTTAGCAATCTGAGTGAGCTTGGAAATCGACATCTCCTTCAGATCGGCGAGATTGTGGAAGCCTTCGGTTTTAGCTTCCCGGCCTTCTCTGCCCTCTCGTTCGGGAGCTTCGGCCGTTGCGACGGTGGAACCGTTGTCCTCGCCATTGGCGTCGTTGTTCGCGCTCGATGCGCGTGAACGTGTTCTTTGTGACATATCAGTTGTTCTCTTAGGATCTCGACCGCGTCGGCGGTCTGAAGTTTTCTTCTCTATCAAAAGCAATTAACCTGGGTGTCGGAAGTTGAACGATTGTGCGGCTAGAGCGACGATGGATTCGGGTTTAGTTTCCCACTCATGCGCGGGGCAGTTACTATCTTCTCAACGGTGTTGTGCAATGTAACTCAAATTAAGCGGGTGCCGGGTTCGTACCGCTTTTGATGCCACCCACTCAAAGCGCGTGGCCCAATAAACCAAATTGACCAAAGGGGGCTTAATGAGATTTGGATTGCCGCTGTCTGTTTAGGATACTAGCTAACTGTCCAAAAGCGCAAATTCTAAGCTCTCCAAAAAATCTCACGTAATTGCGCTTTTTATTGCACGCCAGAGTTCATCGCGACCACGACCAGTCTTGGCCGAATAAACTACTATGCTGTCGTCACCGAGCGCGCGTGCAATGCGCTCCAGATTTTTTCTTAGTTCGTTGTTCGACAGCTTATCGGATTTTGTGGCAACTGTTAATTGTGGCTTAGCGCTAAATGCCAGCCACTCGTGAAGCTGCAAATCCTGAGTTGTGGGTTCGTGGCGCGAATCTACGAGGTGAATTGATAGCACAAGCTGATGTCGCTTGGCAAGATAGGTTGAAACCATCTCACCCCAGCCGGATTTTATTTCCTGTGGCACCCTGGCATAACCAAAGCCTGGCAGGTCTACAAAGCGAAACCAGTCGTTAATGACAAAGAAATTTAACGATTGCGTGCGGCCAGGAGTGGAAGACGTTCTCGCCAGGCCTTTTGTGCCCAGTAACGAGTTGATCAAACTCGACTTGCCTACATTCGATCGACCCATGAAGGCGATCTCGGGCTGATTGTCCTTTGGCCATTCGTTCTCTTTGAAGGCGCTCTTAAGAAACTCAGCACTGGTTACCTTCATGGGGCTTGACTTCCGGAAACGGGCCCGGCCGTAATTAACCGAACCCGCCCGGATGTGTTTGTTCTAGGCCGACTGGGCCTTAGCATTTCGTTGCAGCCACATTTCAACGATCTTCTTAATGCGCGCGCGCGTATTCACCAGTCGCTCTTCGATACCTGGGATACTTTTCACCGTCTTCTCAAGGTGTGCGAGAAACGTCGGGTTACCGGTCTGGGTACGCACCTCTTCGAGAAACGGCTCCATTTTCGCGTAGACCAACACGTGTTCGCCGTTGGCATCATTGAACATCTGGGCATCAACTGCGCCATTATTTACAAAAGAACAAGCCATGTCCCAATACGACACGACCATGCGGTAGTAACCACTGTGCTCGCTCGACAGCACATCAAGACAATCACCTGGGCTTTGCGGATCCCACACCACAAACCAGTTGCGAGCCTCACGCATGACAGGCTCGCGCCGCAACTCGTAAAGCTTAAGAATCAAATTGGCATCTTCGGATTTACTCATCTCTGCTCTCCTGTAGCTTATGTATCTTGACGGGTTAGAAGAAAGAACCGGTGCTGCGGCAGGCTGCTGCCCTCAATCGTGAGAGCAGTTTTAGCAAGCTGAAGCACCGGCTCGGATAAAGAGCTTCAGTCTCAGGCGGAAGGCACGAGCCAGACAGTTACTTTAACTTGTCTGAATGCCTTGGGAGGGTTGCTCGGTAGTCCACAGTGGCGGCGCTTCATCGGTAGCACCGGCGTCGGTGGGACAAGCGTCCTCAAGTGCCAGCGCGAGTACGTCATCGATATTCTCTACCAGGTTGACGCAAAGCGCATCGCGCACTTCCTCGGGTATTTCGGTCAAGTCTTTCTCGTTTTCCTTCGGCAGGATAATGGTATCGATCCCAAAGCGGTGGGCTGCAAGGAGTTTTTCCTTGACGCCGCCAATCGGCAGGACTTTACCGCGCAGGGTAATCTCGCCCGTCATCGCGACATTCTTCTTCACCGGCACGCGACTGAGCGCAGAAGCCATTGCCGTAGCCATGGTGATACCGGCGGAAGGTCCGTCTTTGGGAATCGCGCCTTCAGGAATATGGATATGCAAATCACGTTTACGGATAAAGTCGAGACTCATTCCCAACCGCTCTGCCCGCGCCTTGATGCAGGTTAACGCCGCTTGAGCCGACTCTTGCATCACTTCACCGAGTTTGCCGGTGAGCGTTACACCGCCACGACCCTTCACCAGCGTCGCCTCGATTTGTAGCACCTCGCCGCCGATTTCAGTCCAGGCCAGTCCAGTCGCCAAACCAACTTCACTCTGCGCGGCGACACCTTGTTGACGGAACTTGATTGGCCCGAGCATATCGTTGACTCGTGCGGCATCAACTGTGTCTTTGGCTTCCTCAGGACTTTGTTCCGAGACAAACTTACGCGCCAGCTTGCGACAACAGGAGCCAATCTCTCGTTCCAGGTTGCGAACACCAGCTTCGCGGGTGTAGTGCCGAATAATTTCCAGTATGCCTTCGTCAGTAAAGTCGATCTGCTCGACCTTCAGACCGTTACCTTCGGCCTGCTTCGGCACTAGGTGTCGTTTAGCGATCTGGAGTTTCTCGCGTTCGGTATAACCCGAGAGGCGCAAGATTTCGAGCCGGTCCTGCAATGCCGGCGGAATCGTGTGCAGGACGTTCGCGGTGGCAATGAAGAACACTTTAGAAAGATCGTACTCGACGTCGAGGTAATGATCCTGGAAGGTGTGATTCTGTTCCGGATCCAAAACTTCCAACAGAGCCGCGCTCGGGTCGCCGCGGAAGTCAGCGCCCAACTTGTCAACCTCATCGAGTAGCAGCACTGGATTCACCGTGCCCGCTTTCTTCATCATTTGAATAATCTGACCGGGCAAGGCGCCGATGTAAGTGCGACGGTGACCGCGAATCTCCGCTTCATCACGTACTCCACCGAGTGACAGGCGAACAAACTTGCGGCCCGTAGCGCGAGCGATCGATTTCCCGAGGCTCGTCTTACCCACGCCCGGTGGTCCAACAAAACAGAGAATCGAGCCCTTCGGGTTTTTTACGAGTTGGCGCACAGCCAGGTATTCGAGAATGCGTTCCTTGATCTTTTCTAAGCCGAAGTGGTCCTCGTTGAGCACCTCTTCAGCCTTGACCAAGTCCCTAATCTCTTTGGACTTTTGTTTCCACGGTACACTGATCAGCCAGTCGATATAGGTGCGAGAAACCGTACCTTCGGCGGACATCGGGGGCATGGCTTCGAGTCGATGCAATTCCTGCATCGCCTTCTCCTTCGCCTCCTCCGTCATGCCGGCTTCTTCAATCTTCTTCTTTAACTCTTCGAGTTCAGCCTTCTCGTCTTTGCGCCCCAGCTCTTTGTGAATCGCCTTGATCTGCTCGTTCAAGTAGTACTCTTTCTGAGCTTTTTCCATCTGTCGCTTGACGCGAGTCTGTATGGTGCGATCTAGTTGGCGTTTCTCGATTTCAGTTTCCAGTAGTTCGATAAGACGTTGCAGTCGTGCCTGGGTGGAGAAGATCTCGAGTAGTCCCTGCTTGTCTTCAACGGAGATCTTTAGCTGCGAGGCGAGCGCGTCAGCCAGGTGAGATGGTTCCTGGTTGCGCAGCGCGGTTTGCAGTGCGTCAGTTTGGGTGTCGGGAGCAAGGCGAAGGTGTTGCTCGACCAGTTGCCCAACTTTCTGAATCAGCGCGTCAAGCCGAGTGCTCTCCTCGTTAACAATCGGCGCCCGTCGCACCAACGCAGTGAAGGCACCGTCTGTATTGTCCACGCGAACAGTGGTGGCCCGTTCA
>DATFRK010001024.1:0-8040 GCA_035263325.1 Pyrinomonadaceae bacterium
TCGGTGAACTTGTCGTCACCGTCGTTCCGGTAAAGGGCGCTCCTGGTCTTTCCCTTCGACTTCACCAGATCGACGGTCAGCGAGTTGACAAAAAAGATGTCGAGGTCTCCGTCGTTATCGTAATCGAAGAGGGCCACGCCACCGCTCATAGACTCAACAATATATTTCTTTTCGGGCGAGGCGACGTGTCTGAAGGTAATACCGGCAGCGGCCGTGATGTCCGTGAACTGAACTTTAGTCTGCCGGGCGCCGTTCTGTGCGAGCAATAAAAACGGCACGAGGATGAGGATCGCCAGCAACAGATATTTTCGCAGGGGCAAGCCTCGCTACCTCTTTCGCGTTATTGATCTGATTTAGCGCGGGCCTTTTCTTTCAACTGACGGGAGATTTCGAGTTGCCTTTCGCCGTCGGCTTTGCGACCCGCAGCCACGTAGGCGCGGCCGAGCTGGTAATGAACGTAGGCCTCGTCAGGTTTTAGCCGCACGGCGATTTCCAGGCTTTCCACACTGCCTTTGATGTCGCCTTTTTGCAATAACGCTTTGCCGAGCTCATAACGCGCGTCGGCGAACTCGGGCTGCGCTGCGACAACTTCTCGCATCAGCGTCAGGCCGCGTTCCATCTGTTGCTGCGCCAGGTCCACAAAAGCGAGATGGTACTTGGCCTGAATGTCTTTCGGATTGAGCGCCAACTCGCTTTCGAATTCGCGCGCCGCCTCCGCGAGCCTTCCCGCTTTCAGATGAATCAAGCCGCTGTAGAAGTGGGCCAACCGCACTTTGTCGTCGAGCGAAAGAGCAGTCCGCAACTCCTCGAGTGCCTTGTCGACGTCGCCTCGTTCGTAGTGCGCCTGACTAAAAAGAATGTGTAGTTGGGGAGTGTTTCCGCCCATCCGGACCATCTGCTCGATCACCTGGTCCGCGGCCTCAGTTTTTCCATCTTTCAGCAGCGAGAGGGCCAACGGATAATAAAGCGAAACGTCCTGCGGTTTTGCCGCCACTACTTCGCTCAACAACGCCGATGCCCTGGGGTACTGGTTCATCACGAAATAACTGAGACCCAAAAGCTGTTTGATCGCCAGGTTGTTTGGATCCGCTTTGAGTTCCTTTTCGAGCGGGGGTATCGCTTGCTCATAGGATTCAGATTTGTAGTAAGCAAGTCCGAGGTTGTAGTTGAGCCCCTGCTGGCTGGGGTTCCATTTCGCGGCCAGGGCAAACTGTGCTGCCGCCTCGTGAAAGTCCTGCTGCTCGGCGCGTAGCAAACCGATACTGTTGTAAGCCGCAGCCACGACCTTTGAATAGTAGCTCTCTTCGCTCTTCAGTTTTTCCGCAGTCTGCGGATCCACCGCATTCGATTCCGCGATGACTCCTTCGGCTCTCACCAGCTCGGTTTTGCCATTCTGATCAGGCGAAGCGTTGCCGCTGATATAGGCGCCGACTCTTTCCTCATCCAGCTTGAACCCCTTAGATTTCAGGTCCGCAGCGATCTTTAACTCCTTCTGGCCTTCTTCATTTCGACCCACTTTGATTAACGACTGCCCGAGCCGGAAATGCGCCGTAGTCACCTGGTAATCGTTGTGTTCCAGCGCCGGATTGAGAGCGATGCTTTTCTGCAAGACGTCGATTGCCTGCTGATGTTTTCCTGCGCCCTGGTAGGCCTGGCCCAAATGGAAATAAGGATCGGGATTATTAGGTTGCTGGCGGGTCGCTTCTTCCAGGAGGCTGATGGCCGGTTCCCAGTTTCGCTCGATGTTGTAGAGAATCCCAAGATAGAAGTTAGCGAAGTACTCATGCGGATTGGCCGCCAGCTCGATCTTGAACTCTGCGATTGCGTCGCTGATTCGAGAAGCGCCGTCCTTATATAGATAGGTCAGGCCGAGATAGTAGTGCACTCGCGGAAAGCGCGGATCGAGTGCGATGGCACTCTTGAACTCTTCGATCGACTCCGGCAGAAATCCCGTCTCACGGTAAGCACGACCAATGAGCACCCGAAGTTGAGGCCGGTTTCCCAAACGTTCGACCATGCGTTGATAGAGCTGCTTTGCCTGGGCTACGTCGCGCCGTTTCAAAAAGCAGAGTCCCAGCGTGTACTCGGCGTCGTAATCATTGGGCGCCAGTTTCAGCGTTTCTTCGAGCTCGTGCGTCGCCTTCTCAAACTCGCCCATCATGAAATAGGATTTGCCCAACATGTGATGCGAGGGCGAGCTGCGTGGGTTGATAGTGATGGCCCGCTGAAGCACATCGACTGCCTTTGCGTATTGACCCGTGCGGAAATATGCAATCGAGAGATGGACGAGCCCCTCAGGAAAATCGGGGCGGTTTGCGGAGGCCGATTCGAACGCTGTGACCGCGGTTGCAAAATCGCCCTCGGCAGAATAGACCTTGCCTAAACGGAGATATGCCTCACCGAGGATGATCTTGAATTCAGCTTCGGCACCAGCGAAGTTGCCGGCTCGGTGATACTCGTTTGCCGCTTCGTAATGAGATCGGAACAGATCGCTCTGGGCTTGGCAAAAAACAGAGAAAAGGAGGAGAGTGAGGCACGTCGAGCAAAGGTAGATCGTTCCCTTGATCACAGGATAAAGTCGACAGAAACCCGGACGAAGGAGTGAGCTTACTCACTCAACGCTTCGTCCGTGGTTTAGTCTGCGCGGAGTATATCAGAAGGTAAACTTGATACCGAGTTGAATCTCCCGTGGCGCCTGGGCCGAGTTAAGAGTGCCAAAGGTTGAGTTGCGTGTGTCGACATCAAAGCCAACGAAGTTCGTGTGGTTGAAGAGGTTGAAGAATTCAGTGCGGAACTGGATTCCGTAACGCTCCTTGATGCTCCAATTCTTCGCAACTGAAAAATCGACCGTGTTAATAGCCGTACCCCGCACGGTGCCCTTACCCAACGTGCCAAGCTGCCCGGGCGCGGGATTGGCAAATGCCGCTGGGTTTAGGTGCTTAGTCTTGTCGGCGGTGTGAAGATAGAGCGGCGCCCCGGTGTAATTGGGCCGCTGTCCGACTGCTGAAGCAGTGCCGAGCGAATTGTACCCATTGGTTATGTCGATTGGAGTAGCTCCGAAGTACGAGACAATCCCGTTCAACTGCCAATCACCGAGAATCATATCCGCCGTGTGTCCCCAATTTTTGAACCTGGGCAAGACGTAAACAACATTACCCACGAACGTGTGCCGCCGATCGAGATCTGCGTCGCCCTTGTCAAGGTGGAAATTGAACGGATCGGCCGTCGTGTTTGTAAATGATGTCAGAGCCACATCTGAAATCGTGTGGCTCCAGGTGTATTGCGCCTGGAACGCGAGTCCTTTAGTGAAGCGGCGATTGAGCCATAACTGCATCGCGTGGTAGGTAGAGTTGCCGGTTGACTCGGAAGTCGGGACATCTCCGATGCCTCTTAACAGTCGATTATCGGCCTTCAACTTGCCTGCATCGTGGGCCACATTGTCCTTGGGGCTTTTAATACCGTTATCCGCACGCGCAAATTGCAGCCTGGCCGGATCGGTACTGCCATCACATGCAGTACCGCGGCATGGGGTATTGGGCGGGATGTCATTGCGGTTCACGTTACGCCGCCAGATGTGCAAGCCGTGGTTGCCGATGTAAGAAGCTTCCAGCACCGTGTCTTTGAGCACCTCATGTGAAATGGTTAGATTCCACTGGTAGCTCTCAGGCGGCCGGTAGTTTGGATCTACCGCACGGAATCCTGCGTTGGGATCTACGCCGGCGACGTTGTTTATCAGTCCCGGATTGATCGTGTCGAGACTGCGACAAGTCGGACAATTAGCCAGCGTGGTGCCGGCGCCGTTCCAACCCGAGCCGGCGCTCACGGTCGTGGTAAAGGGCGGATTTCCGGTAAGGCGAAGCATGTCTTCGATCACATTCTTACGGCTTATATAACGACCGAACCCCGCTCTGACCGCGGTCTTCCCTTTCCCGAAAACATCCCACGCAAGACCAAACCGAGGTTGCCACCCTTGGTTGTACGAGTGAACCAGAGCCTTACCCAAACCATTTTGGATTCCTTCTTCCGCAGTAATCAAGCCGGTATTGAAATCCTTACCGTCGTACAGACTGGGTATAAAGTTTGAAATGCGGTTGTCTGCCGCCCAAGCCGGCGGAAAGGCTGACCAGCGCAAACCCATCGTAAGGGTTACGCGCGGACGCACTTTCCAGGTGTCGTTCCCATAGAACTCGTAGTCGCGCCATCGACCATCTCCAATCTCCGTGTGCGCGATTTCCTGATAGTTGACGAGCACCGTGTCTTTGAGCAGCAGGTCGGCGATGCAGTGACCAGTTTGCAACCCGCATCCCTGAATCGTCGACTGTTGATTACCGCCACCGGCGCCGTTGCCGGGCTCATCTTTGGCGTTCTTACTGAAGAGACCGCCGAATTTCAGATCGTGCGATCCGAAAACGATTGAGAAGTCGTCCTTCCAGATGTACAGATCTTCGCGATTGATCCACGGCGCCTGGTGCCAGATGTTGGCGTAGCCGCCGGCCCCCCAGAAAAGCGACGGGATCGTGCCGCCGATGAGTCCCGCGCCACCGTGCGGGAAGACTGTCGGAATCTTCGAAGCGATCTCGTCTTCTAACGCCTTCGTCTCGGGATTGGTGGTGATGATGATGTTGTTGCCCGCGATCGAGAACTGGAAGTCGTTGACGGCCTTCGATGAGAAAGTATTCGTCAATTTAACGGCGAAGCTGTGGCTTGGCTGGTTCCAGTCAGAGGCCAACGTCGGATATGGAGAGTCGCCCCAGAAGTTCCCGGAAGCTGAGCCATGCGTCCATGTCTCGTTTATATAGCGGACCATCAGGTTCATCTTGTCAGTGAGAGTCGCGTCACCGCGAATCGAATCCTGGCGCGTGTTGGTTGGCTGAAGTGTTGATGAAGCAAAGTCACCGGCACCGGGGCCAGTTGGATTGGGATAAAGTTTCATGAAAGCAAGTCCGGCAGGGCTTAGCAGGGCAGTGGGAATACGATTGCCGGGGAAGCAGCCGGGATCCGTAGGATTCGGGCCCGGAGTGGTACACGTTCCTCCTGGGACGTGCGGAAGCGGCCCCGTCAACGTTCCACTGAAATTTCCAGCCTTCTCGGCCGCGGTAGGTACTTGGGCGGTGAGCACCTGACCACGTCGCTCACGTCGCCATTCTTCAGACCAGAAGAAAAAGACCCTGTTCTTCCCGTTCCAGTAACCTTTTCCTCCCTCGCCAAATTTCGGGGCGAAAATCGGTCCACTGAAGTTGAAGCCGTAGTTGTTGTACTTGAGTTGAGGTTTCGGCTGGCCTGCTCGATTCAGGAAGAAGTTGTTGGCGTTAAGCGAGTCGTTGCGGTAGAACTCGAAGAAGCTGCCGTGAAACGTGTTGCTGCCGCCCTTGGTGATGAGGTTGATGACCGCACCCTGGGCCTGACCAAACTCGGCGCTGAAGCTATTGCGCTCGACACGAAACTCCTGAATGGAATCGATGGACGGGAACACGAGCAATGTTCGGTTTGATCCGACGTCCATGTTGTTGACGCCATCGACCGTCCACAAGTTTGCGTTGGATTGGTTGCCGTTGACCGACATGTCGGCGCCGGAATCGAGTCCGGTTCCTCTGGCAGCAAACGCGCCGCCGGCGCCGGCTTGCGTGACCGGAGAAACACCCGGAACCATCAACGCCAACTGTGCGTAGTTGCGGCCATTCAATGGCAGCTCGGTCACCTGCTTTTGCGAGACCAGACTGCTAACCTCGCCGCTTCGCAACTCGATCTGAGCTGCTTCGCCGGTGATGGTAACAGTTTCCGACACCTGACCCACTTGCAGATCGAGGTTCACCGTTTTGTTTTCGCTAACGTGAAGATCGACACCAGTAACAACAATTTTCTTGAAGCCCGCGGGAGACGTGCTGACGGTGTAAATACCGGCAGGTACGGCCGTAAAATTGTAGAAGCCGTCATCGTCTGCAGTGGCGGTGCGCGAAACTGCGGTCTTCTCATCGACGATTGTGACTTCCGCTTTAGGCACCACAGCGCCTTGCGGATCTCTCACTCTTCCGGTGATGTTTCCCGAAGTAGTCACTTGAGCGTGTACGCCGGCAAAGAAACCTACACTCAACAAGAGCAGTAACGCCTGCAGTCCAAACCTTCGCGACATACAACACCTCCTCAAGTGGTGGGCATGACGTAAATACCTATTAGGCCAGGAAACGAACGCTTACAACGCGTTCTCCGTAACAGAATTTGCAGTGAACAGATCGATTCGGATGATGCCTTAGGGGAAAGGGTCTCTTTTCAAATGTCTGAAAAGCATCGAAAGTTCATCAATCGCCCATGGACCTTGCGAAGTATTACCCTGTTTTGTTTCTGAGCTAAAATAACTTTGTTGCAGAAGCAGACAAAAGTATTTAATACCATTCGCTTTTATTGTCAAGAGAAATTTACCAACCGGCACGTTTCGTGAGTTATTTCTGGCGGGTTAGACCACTGACATAGTGGCAAATTTACTGGCGAGCACCAGACTCAGGGCGCCCATTAAGGTTGGCTGGGCTCCGAGCGTTGACTCCATGATTGGTGTCGATGGAAAGCCACGGCAGATGCTTGCGTTCGCGGAAGCTCTCAGTTCGTCGGCAATCACGGGCCAGACGCGAGCGATAGGACCGGCAACAATCACCGCTTCGGGAGCCAGGCCCTGGATTAAATTGGCGATGCC
Organism: Pyrinomonadaceae bacterium; assembly: GCA_035263325.1. Classification (GTDB taxonomy): domain Bacteria; phylum Acidobacteriota; class Blastocatellia; order Pyrinomonadales; family Pyrinomonadaceae; genus PSRF01. The sequence continues at coordinate 6,686 of DATFRK010001024.1, forward strand.
TATTCCCAGATAGCGCGCGGTCTCCTTCAGAGCGGCCTTGGCATTTCTTTCCCCCTTCAGCGCCAAATCCATGACGTGTGCGAAATTGAGATTCTTGTTCCCGTTCTGATGTGACAGCTCTCGATAACGCGCGAGCGCTGCCCGTTCCGAAGCGAATGCCTCCCAGCACTCGCGGCTGCCGACGGCGCACTCGACGGGTGCTCCGGCGCCGATCGTCATGTGACCAAACTCACCCGCAGTGCCACCTTCACCGCGATAAACCTGCCCGTCAAAAACGATACCCGTACCAACGCCTTCTTCAATCAGTACGAGCACGAAGTCGCGCACCTCGCGGATTTCCGGACGGCCAAACCACAACTCAGCCAGCGCTGCTGCGTTGGCGTCATTATCAATGGTCACGGGCAACGATGTTGCGCGCGTCAGCGTTTCCGCAAACGGCGCGTTCCGCCAGTTGTAGTGCGGCACGTACAAATCGCCACTATCAGGGTCTACTACACCGGGTAGACTGATGCCGATGCCTTCAATTGTGCCGTTGGTTTTTGCCACTAATCTTTGCGCGCACTCAACGATCCGTTCCAATGTCTTGTTGACATCTTTATCGGTGGCAAACTCTTCCTGGTCCAAAACTCGGCCGGCCAAATCGCCCCGAGCCATGATCGTGTTGACCGTGCCGAGATCTACGCCGATGGCCACCGGTTCTGCAGCTCGCAGCGAGAGCATGCTCGGTGGACGCCCTCCGGTCGATTCGCCGCTAACCTCTTCTATCAGCCCATCCAGGCGCAGCTCTTCGACAATTAGTGAAATGGTTGAACGCTGCAGTGCAGTTTCGCGCGCAATATCAGCACGGGAGATTGGTCCCAACTCGCGCACATAATTCAGCACGATCTGTCGATTAATGTCGCGTATCGTGTTCGATCGCGCGGCGTTGGCTTTCTTTAGATCAATTCGCCGCATTGGTCCTCTGTTTTAAACCAAACGGTCGTTGGTATTACCTTTTGTCGGCAACTGCTATTAAGTAATAACTCGATTCGCTCAGTCAACCCTTTACCGTACAAGAGCCATGAAAAATGTCTTACCTCCAACATTTTGGCGATGAGAATGGTGTGTCCTCTTTCTTCGCGCTCAGACTATGTACAGCTTGAAACGCGCCGGCGAATAGCTCTTCGCCGGTTACCGAGGATTGATTGTGCCGCAATTCAACGCGGCTTATACTGTCGGCGAAGCTAACACAACTCTGGAGGGCGGTCATGGGAGCGAATCGAGTCAAAAATGTTCGCGGTTCCGGCATGGCAGTGTTAGCAGTTCTGTGCGTGATCACTCTGCCCGTGACAATCAAAGCTCAGGGTGATCCGGCA
>DATFRK010001025.1:0-4719 GCA_035263325.1 Pyrinomonadaceae bacterium
TGGATCTTCTTGTTTCCCTTGCTTTATCTACTGGGCCGGCACATGGAACACCTTGGGTGAATCAGTATGAGTGAGCACATCGTACCAGTCCGAGTTTATGTGGTGATTTTCCTGGCACTGTTGGTGGGTACTGCGCTGACAGTAGTGGCGGCGTTCTACGATTTTCCTTTTCCTGCAGGTAACACCATCGTCGCCTTGACCATCGCCACGATCAAAGCGACGCTGGTCGTGCTCTATTTCATGCACGTTCGTTACAGCACGAAGCTTATCTGGGTAATTGTTACCTCGGCCCTATTCTGGCTGGCAATACTCTTTGCCTTAACCTTCAGTGATTACATGACCCGAGGCTGGCTAGGCTTTAGCTCGTAAAAACTACTCGCCCGGCTGCAGAGTCGTGTCCTTCACCTCAATCAGCCGTTTACAAACTGGACAATTCAGTCTGATGGTGGCGTCCGTAGTGTGAATCTCTGCGTCGCAATAAGGGCAAGCGCCATCTACTTCGTTGCGATGAAAGAGGTCCCGCATCATGAACAACGGCAATACCAGACCAGCAATCAACAGCGGCAGGCCAAAGATGAGGCCGATAGTGGCGCTCTGGCCAAGGGTGAGACTGATTACCAGGCCGGCAATAAACAGCAGCAGCCCAAGCGCAATACTGAAAGAGAAACTGTAAGCGCTGTCGAAAGTTCTTCCTTCGGATTTCGCAACCTGTGGATCGTTCGCCATTTTCAAGAATCCTCCGTCAGTCGTTGAGTTTTAGGGAAGATCGCTCGGGGTGTGTAGTTGACTTTTAACTCCGCCGGCAGAGCGTTGTCAATCGCCCGCAGCACAACGAACGGCGGTGCAGTTAGCGGTGCCCTCGCCGGTGCAGGCTACTGCACCACTCGTTATACTGCGTGGCGTCTTCGTTTATGCTTTAATTACCGCTTCGCAAACATCGTAAAGGAATTCGATTAAAGACATGATTACAGATCTGACCCCATTCGACCATTTTCTTAATGAACACGACGATGAATCATGGTCAGCCACTCTGACCGCCTTACTGCGTTCAATTCACGAGGTTGATAAGAACGCTACGCAGATTTGGTTTGCCTTTTACCCCATCTCACTTTTCAACACGCTCAAACATGCTGACGATCCGGAAAAACTGGCCCGGCAATTGTTAATGCAGGGGAACTACTACCTGAAGGATCAGATCGACTCCTCGCATCAATTCCTTTATGGCCATCGTTACTGGCCCGAAGTGAAAGGCGCTGTGCTAAAACACGCTGCGAATTTCAAAGCTGCCGACGCGGCTGCGTTATCAGACCAAATACTTGGAGTTGCCAGTTTGGTCGCCAAACAGTTGAAGGTCGATCAGTCACTCGTCGTGGGCATCACTGCGGTCGCTTTCATGACAATGCAACAGGCAGGTTTCGCCGCCTTCAATAAGCCTGGGACGATGCAGCTTGATAAGAAACATGCCCGCAAGTCACCGGCGGAAGTTCTCAGTGAACGTGCCAAGGACGACAGCCAGGGCTTGTTAGGCTTTCTTAGAACCGTCAACAAGAAGTGGACCGTCACGTTTGATGAAAGCGATGACCACGCTCATTACAAGATGAACAACATCCAGGATCTCGCCTGGGGGGCCGCCGCTGATCGTTCGCGCAACTGGCGGGAAATCGATCCCCGACGCGTCGAAGGACCAATCCCGGTCGAATGTCGCTCTGCCTCTTGTGGTACTTGCTGGGTAGGCGTGCTCGGTGGGGCGGAGAAACTTTCCGACGTGGCCGCGCGTGAAGGTAAGAAGATCAAGGAGTTTGGCTACATCGATACCGCGGAAGCCAAACCGTTGATCCGTTTGGCCTGCCAGGCCCAGACGTATGGAGCGGTCTCCATCGTGATTCCACCCTGGAATGGTGTGTTCGGAAAATATCTCCGTGCTCAGAAGGAAGCGCTCGAGCGCAGCCTTGAGGCGCGACCCGAAAATGACAATCCGAACGCCCACGCTACCAACGATCGCGTTAACTGACCTTGACCAGAACCGCGAAGTTCTCCCCACTGTTCTTTGTCCTGGCCGCCGCCGTCCTTTGGAGCACTGGGGGACTGTTCATCAAGTGGACCAACCTCACGGGTCTTGAACTTTCGTTTTGGCGCTCCCTCTTTGCGGCCGTTGCCGTCAGCTTATTCACGCGGCACGAAGGCTTCGGCCTCAACCGGATCGCCGCTGTCGGCTCGGTGCTTTACGCAATTCTGCTCGTTTTGTTTGTCCTTGCCACGAAGCAAACCACCGCCGCCAACGCTATCTTTCTTCAATACACGGCCCCGGTCTATTTGCTCATCTGCGAACCACTTCTCTACAAGGAGAAGTTTCGCTCACGAGATTTGATCACCGTTGCCGTTTGCCTCGCGGGGATGGCGCTCTTCTTCGTTGGCAAACTCCGCCCCCAGGATGTCACCGGAAATCTGCTGGCCCTCGCCTCAGGATTTACCTTCGCCATGTACTTCCTGCTGCTTCGGCACCCCAAGGCGCAGGAAGTCAATCGGGCCTCCTCAGTGATTTATGGAAACGTGTTAGCGGTTTTGTGCACTGCGCCCTTCGGCTTAGCGGCGCTCGGGCACATGAACAAGTTTGACCTGTTCTCCGCCTTCTATCTTGGTGTGTTCCAACTTGGCCTGGCTTACACCCTGTTCACGGTGGCCATGGCGCGTGGGGTCAGATCGCTGGACGCAGGAATTATCGCTTACGTCGAACCTGTCTTGAATCCGGTATGGGTTTTTCTGGTGTTAGAGGAAACTCCCTCGCGTTGGGCCTTGCTGGGAGGAGCGATCATAATCATCGCTGTGATCTGTCACATGTTGTTGGCTGCAAGAGATAAGCGATTGCGTTCTGTAGCGTTTACCAAGGCGGCCTCAGTCTAGTCAGCAAAGATGCGCGCGACTGCGAAGTCCAGCCCGCGCAAGACCACCGAGGTTAGCTGTTCTTGAGCGGCAAAAGTAGTGCCGGCCGCAAAACGTTGTCCTTCAAGCAAGCGGACTTCAACCGTCTGCTCCACCTCATCTGCCAACCATAACTCTCTGACTCCGAGCGCGGCATAGGTGTCAGCCTTGGTGTTCCGATCATAAATTGCCGATCCGGGTGAAATCACTTCAATTACGAGATCGGCCGTCGTGCGATGGTTCGCGTCCAGCTGTCGCTCGGTTTCGGCCGAGACATAAAACAGATCCGGTTCGAGATAGGTGTTTGGACTGGTCCAAATTGCCGCCCGTGGTACATGCAATTTCCCCGCGTCCTCTATCTTTGATAAATGAGCTGAAAGTAGACGGTTGATCCGGCTGACAACGTCGTCATGCTTATAACCAGGAGGGGGGTGTCAGGTAGAGGACTCCTGCGATTAATTCTAGTTTTGAATGATCTGGAGGTTCTGGCAGTTCCCAGAATTCTTCAAGTGTATAGGTCTTGACGAGTGGTGATGTGTTTACCCAGACCATGCAATGAAGCTCCCGATGAGGTTGAGATTTAGGTAATTGTAGCAACTTAACCCGGACTTCACAGCATCCATTGCGATCGACTGTTGTAGTAGCTTGGAGAGCGATCAGGATAGCGCTTCTTGTAGCGGTGATAACGCTCAAGCAAGGATTTGTAACGCCTGTCAGACGACACCAAACGGCGATGCGGCATCTCCCGCAGGTGGTCTTCGATCTTACTCATTTTCCTTGGCGAAAAGCGCCAGTCGTACTTCCCCAGCTCATACAAACTCGTCACACCGTAACCTTTGATCCGTCCCGTAAAATCGACATAGGGGTCAAAGTAACTCCAGACCAGGTCCCTCACCGAGCGAAATACAGGCCGCCGGCCGTGCAAGCCGATGTCCCGAGAGCGAGCTATGGATCCCCAGCGCCCTTTTACCTGGAACACAAAGAGCACGTGATCGAGTAAGTCTTGTGATTCAAGATCCAACAATAATGGCGGAAAGCCGTGCTGCTCCATGATCACAGCGGCCGCTACCGCCGCCTCCAAACAATGCGCCTCGTTTCGTCTGACCACTTCCCGAAATGACCGTAGCGTTCCACCCTGAGTTTCCCAGTTGTAAGGCATTCGAGTCAGGTATCGTTGGACCAGGGCCGGGGTGTGAAGCTTCTGCACGAGCTGCCATTCGCGGGAGGTAAAGCAATTTTTGTTGGGCTTTTCACTCATTTATCCGTATACCTATTCCGAAAGGAGGCTCCAAAGTAGCAAATGACGACTTGCCTCAGGTACCCCGCTGATGTCAGACTTACAGCTAGCAATGATTGCATGCAACGACCCGACCCCCGTCAGCTCTTTCTGAACAAGGAACAATTCATACAAAAATGTCGTCTGGAATAAATGGTCAAGCAGCAGCTTCTCAAAAAAGTCGGGCTGAACAAGAAACTGAAACGGAAGCAAACCGACTGAACGAGCAAGTGCAAGATGCTTTGGCATTGGTCGCAATGCACTCACCTGATGATGATGACTCCCTTGTCGCCGCGGCTGGCCGTATCGAGCGGGCCGCTCGCGACCTCGCCGACGCATTGAGAGAATTGGCGCGGCAACGCAAAAGTGAAGGCGAAGAGTCTTAACTGCCAGTTTTTTAAATTCGCCGGTTTATCGAATTTTCCCACCCTTGATAGGAGACTAATCCATGGCGTCGATTCGCGCTGAAAGAATTACCGAACATCTGGGCCGAAAAAATACTACATACGAACTTGATAACTATG
>DATFRK010001026.1:0-7562 GCA_035263325.1 Pyrinomonadaceae bacterium
GGCGAGGTCATCACCGCCACGCGAGAGACGACTGAGGACATTGGGGTCGATCTCGTTCAAACGAAGTTCTTCGAGCGTCTTGGCTACCGCCACAGGAAAGCCAGGCTGCGACGCGACGGGCGCGAAGTAACTTAACTTTCCTTCTAATTGGAGCGAATGAATGGCCCGGGCCACTACGGCGATAAAAGAGAGACTACTCGCCGGGGCATTGCCTGAACGTGTCAGAGAATGTTGGGCGAGTCGCGCCGCCAGCGTATTGAAGGTGAGTCTTCTTAGTCCGAAGCGTGAACCCTGTACAGCTGCCACAGCCAGGCTGAGGTCGGTGGCCGCTTCGAGGGAATGCGTGACCAGCAGGATTTCAGTAAAAGCAGATTGCGCGAGTATCCAGTCGCGCGCAATCTGGATTCGACTCGCCGCATCCTTGGAGACTTCCAGGGCTAAATTCGTCGACCGTCTCACTACTCGTCTCCCCAGAGTGCAGTCACCATTTCAGTTTGTTGGTTGCAGTTCCTTGATGGTCTCGCTGGGCGCAAGGAGCCGTTGCGATTTCTCTACTACCAGGTCCTGCGCCAAGTCCAGCGGGGCGCTTTGCTTGATGTTCCGAGACGAAGTGCCAACCATAACTTTGTAACGACCGGCTTCCGCGACCCACGCTGAAGTGGCTGGATCATAAGATGCCAGATCTTTCGCCGTCAGCGTGAAGGTCAACGTTTGCGATTCGCCAGGTTGCAACAACCTGGTCTTGGCAAACGCCCTCAACTCGCTTTCTGGCTTGCTCAATTTTTGCCTGGGCGCACTAAGATAGAGTTCAACTACCTCTTTGCCTGCTGTTTTGCCGGAATTGATCACCGAAACTGTTGCCGTCACCGACTTTTGGAATCGGTTGGAACTCAGCTTCAAATCCTTATACGAAAAATCTGTGTAGGAGAGTCCGTAGCCGAATTCATAGGCTGGCTTGACGGCAAAAGTGTTGTAGTAACGATACCCGATGTAGATGCCCTCTTCATATAACGCCTCAGACGGCTTGCCCCCAAAAGGGTTATTGGTCGTGCTTGGCTTTCCTGGCAATTCTTTACCGGGAAAAGTTTTGGCCGAAGGTACATCGCTGTAGGCGGAGGGAAAAGTCATTGGCAGTTTACCGGAAGGATTAACTTTGCCTGTTAGGACGTCCGCAATCGCGTTACCTCCTTCCTGACCTGGTTGCCAGGCGATCAGAATGGCGTCAACTAACGACCGCCAGCTAACAGTCTCAATGGGACCACCGACATTGAGCACAACTACTACTTTCTTTCCCTTGGCGTGAAATGCCGATGAAACATTCTCGATGATCGTGTGCTCGTTGCTGGTCAAGGTAAAGTCGTTCTCGACCGCTCGATCATCGAACTCGCCGGAGTTCCTTCCCAGGGTAAATACAGCAACATCAGTCTCGTTTGCCAAAAGTTGTGCTTGATCAAGCGAGACAGCCATTTCTGTGAGGGGTTGCGGCAGATGAAACGGCTGTGGCTTAGGGCGGCGTGCTTTTTGGTCCGTGACGTACTGCGTGTAGATGGTTCTAAGGGAATCGTCGAAGGTGAGACCCTGGTTTGCCAAACCTTCAGTCAACGAGACGACATACTTCTTATTAACATCTCCACTGCCGCTACCTCCGGCGGTCAAATCGTATGATGAGATTCCCAGCAAAGCGATTCTTGTGCGCGTGCTGAGCGGGAGCGCCTTTCCGTCGTTCTTGAGCAAGACCATTCCTTCACTGGCAGCTTCCCTGGCGATTTGCGAACCTGCCTTCAGATCTGGTTGATTGGAGTATTTGTAATTCTTGAACGTTGGCGACTGAAGAATGACGTTGAGTACTCGGGTGACGTCTTGATCGAGTGCTTCTTTGCTCAACTTACCATTCTCCACTGCACTGACGATGTCCCTGGCTTGACCCGGCACGCCGGGCATCAGCATGTCATTTCCCGCTTGCAACTGGGCCACAGGATCGTTTCCGCCAAACCAATCGGTCATCACAAATCCTTTGAAGCCCCATTCGCCGCGTAGCAACGTAGTCAGTAATTCCGGACTCTGCGAGGCGTAGGTGCCATTGATCAAATTGTATGACGACATGACAGTCCAGGGCTGTCCTTCTTTCACCGCGATTTCGAAGCCCTTCAAATAGATCTCTCGCAAGGCCCTTTCGCTTAAGATCGAGTTTGATTGCATGCGATTGAATTCCTGGTTGTTGGCAGCGAAGTGTTTGATCGAAGTGCCAACACCATTTGACTGAACACCTTTCACATAAGCCGCCGCGATCATTCCTGAGAGCAACGGGTCTTCCGAATAGTATTCAAAGTTGCGACCCCCCAGCGGATTCCGGTGAATGTTCATCGCCGGCGCCAGCATGACGTCGACACCGTATTCTCGTGCCTCCTTGCCGATCCCAAGTCCCACGCGGTTTGCCACACTGGTATCCCATGACGCTGCTAACAATGTTCCAATGGGAAATCCAGTCGCGTAGTAGGTCTTGGAAGTGTCGCCGTTTCTAATAGGATCGATCCGCACACCTGCCGGACCATCTGAAAGAGTTATTGAAGGAATGCCGAGGCGCGGTATGGCGTGAGTACGACCGGCGGCACCGGCAACTTTCTCCGGGCTCTTCTTGTCTTCTGCTGTCACCATCTCGACGCCCGGAATATGGAGGTCCATACCCATACCAACGAGGAGTAGTGCTTTCTCTTCGTTGGTCATGGCCGCGACAACTTCAGCGACGGTGTTCTTACCGAGTTGAGGAGGGGTAGTTTGGCTCAAGAGCTGTTGTGATGTAACGAGAAGAAGAACTGTAGTGGCAAGCGCGAGTTGTTTTGTCATTTTTCGAGGTGACGTTTCTCTTTTAGAAGTTCTGAAAACTCTGGTCGGTCTTTGGCAATTACCCCTTTCAAGCGACCAACCTCAACTTTACTTCGTCTGCGTTCTGATCTGCCGCCGTTGCGCTGAAGATAACAAGCACAATAAGGCACAGTAGAGCTTTCCGCGTCTATCTATCTCTCTTCGAGATTCAAGAATGACTAACTAATGAAGTATTCCGCGGGGGCGCAAACGCAACCTTTGTGTCACCTATAACGGTGCGCGCGGAAAAAGGCAACCGCAAAACATCAAGAGACCGCGACTTTAGTTGGTGGAGCTTCAATTTCAACCTAAAAAGAGCCCAAGCGGTCTGGATACCACCGGCTTCAGCCGGGTGGTGCCTCAGTTTCCACCTAGTCAAGACTTGCCCGAACGATAGGAGATACCACCGACTTCAGTTCGGGTGGAGTTTCAACTTCTGCCATTTTTCTTCTGCGAAGAGGCGAAATTGAAGCTCCCCCGACTGAAGTCGGGGGTATCCGCAAGAGAGAATTCGGAGCATTTGAGGAGGTTGAAACTGAAGCTCCACCGGCTGATGCCGGAGGTATCAGGCTAAAGCGTGTGATCTCTTTCTCCAGGTCGGGTAAGTGGCTGTAAGAATTGCGCTTATCGTATCGGATCGCACCGCCGAACGAGGCCATTACGAACCTGCGACTGTGGTCAACTACGGCCAACAGCTGTGGTCGCTCGCGTTAGCCCGATCTCGCCACTCCCATAGGATCCGCCCTCATGAGTACCACGGGGCCAGTTGGCCCAACCACAAATTTGCAGCTGAATCGCCTGGCAAAGGCGGAGGAAAACATGCAATTCACTTTGCGAAATGTCTGTCTGTTTCTATTGGGAATAACCACTCTTTGTTTTTCTTCCAGGGCAGTTAAGGCGCAAGCCAAGGAAGATAAAACTCTAGCGCCATATTTCGTCGTGCAGGGAGATCCCAGCGTCGATCAACTACCGCTGAAAGATACGAGAGTTGAAATCGCTGTCTCCGGTGTCATCGCCGACGTCAAAGTAGTGCAAACGTATCGTAACGAAGGTACCCGACCGATCAATGCGTCCTATGTTTTTCCGGCCTCAACCCGGGCCGCAGTTTATGCGATGCGCATGCAAATCGGTGATGAGGTGATCGTCGCCAAAATTAAAGAACGAGAAAAGGCGAAGAAGGAGTTTGAGGCAGCCAAGGAAGAAGGGAAGAGCGCTTCACTCCTCGAGCAAGAGCGGCCTAACGTGTTCTCTATGAGTCTGGCCAACATCATGCCGCAAGAGCAGGTGCAGATTGAGTTGCGTTACACCGAACTGTTGGTGCCAACCGAGGGTACTTATGAGGTTGTGTTTCCGACTGTTGTTGGTCCGCGCTATTCATCGCAGCAGCAGTCGACTAAGCAGGAAGGTTGGGCGCAAACTCCATACCTTCATCAGGGTAACCAGCCCACTAGTACACTCCATATTTCCGCGCGCATTTCAGCCGGCGTGCCAATCCAGGACTTGAGCTGCACCTCACATAACATTTTCCCGCAGTATCAAAGTCCGAGTGTTGCGCAATTGACCCTCGACGACTCGGATCCTTTCCAGGGAAATCGCGACTTTGTGCTGCGCTATCGCCTGGCTGGTGAACAGATAACCTCTGGTCTGTTGCTCTTTCAGGGTCAAGACGAGAACTTTTTCCTGTACATGGCCCAACCGCCAAAACGAGTAGCTGATGAGGCAGATATTCCACCGCGCGAGTATATCTTCGTAGTGGATGTTTCCGGTTCCATGGATGGCTTCCCGCTGAACACTGCCAAGCATCTTCTGAAGGACCTCATTGGACACCTGCGTCCATCTGATCTTTTCAATGTGGTCTTGTTTGCCGGCGACTCTACTACGCTTTCTGAAAAGTCTCTGCCGGCCAACCAGGAAAATATTGCTCGGGCCATTCATTTGCTTGAACAACAACGCGGTAGTGGCGGAACTGAATTGTTGGCCGCAATCAAACAGGGCCTGAGCCTGCCGCGTCAGGCAGACGTCTCTCGCAGCGTGGTGCTGGTGACCGACGGTTATGTATCGGGAGAAGAAGGTGTCTTCGACTATATTCGCGACAATCTTGGTCAAAGCAATGTATTCGCGTTTGGCATCGGCACCTCTGTCAATCGTTACCTGATTGAAGGAGTGGCAAAGGCGGGCATGGGCGAGCCGTTTGTGGTTACTGAAGAGGCAGAAGCCCAGGCCGCCGCGACCAGGTTTCGCGACTACATCCAGACGCCGCTATTGACCAACGTTCAAGTGCGGTCGATCGGCTTTGATACGTACGACGTTCATCCCGCACATCTTCCGGATCTGATGGCCCAGCGCCCGGTAATCGTCTTTGGTAAGTGGCGTGGTCCAGTCACAGGGACATTTGAACTCCAGGGCAGAACAGGTAAGGGCGATTATGTAACCAGTTTGGATGTGACGGGCGTGCAACCTGACGAGGGTAATCGAGCTTTGCGTTACCTGTGGGCCAGATCACGAATCGCCGAACTTTCCGATTACGGCTCCCAGGCAGTGGCAGAAGAAAAGGTGGGCGATATCACTGCCCTCGGTTTGAAGTACAACTTGTTGACTCAGTACACGTCCTTTATCGCGGTTCGGGAAGTGGTGACAAACCCACTGGGCCAGGCCGATGACGTCCAGCAACCGCTGCCATTGCCATTACGAGTAAGCGACCTGGCAGTTGGTGGAGGCGCAGAGAAGGGAAGTGAACCGGAGCTCATCTGGTTGCTGACTGCGTCGCTGCTATTTGCTTTGTTCATGATTTTCCGGGGGCGGCGGCGCTTTGTATGACACGAAGATCGACCTGGATCGCGCAGTTGCTAGTGGTGCTGTTTGTTGCTCTCGGGCTCAAACTTCATTATTCCACTGCCACTCCAGAACAATTGCGTTGGATTCTTGCACCGACGACGACCCTGGTTGAAATTGTTAGCGGCACGTCGTTTCGCTTTGAATCCCATGCCGGGTACATGAGCAGCGATCACACTTTTCTGATCGCTGCTTCCTGTGCCGGTGTCAATTTTCTAATCACAGCCTTTCTAATGTTGACGTTGAGAAGGGTCTGGACAGATCGGAGACAGTCTCGCGGTTGGAGCTTCATCCCTGTGACAGGCTTGCTCGCATATCTCACCACTATCGTCGCGAACACGGTGCGCATTTGCGTGGCCCTGCATTTGCGGGAACTTCCGCGTCATAAGAGCTGGTTAGATCCAAATCAACTGCATCGCAGCGAAGGAATTTTCATCTATTTTGGTTTCCTGCTGTTGCTGTTTATGTTGACGGAGAAACCACGTTCGGCGAGATTTATCGATTTGCTTAAGCGATCGCTATTTCCGTTAGTGATCTACTACGCGACAACATTTGGCATCCCACTGGTGAATGGAGCCTACCGCCAGGGAGGCGAGTTCTGGGAGTATTCGATCTTTGTTTTCTTTATTCCCTGGCTGTTGGTTGTTCCACTCGCAGCGTTGAACTCTTCATGGTTCAAAGCTGGTCGCGCTATGATGTGGCCACTCAGAATTACGAAGGGCAAAAACGAAAATGGCTTTGATGCTTCATCTCCTGCGTCACGGACAAACGGAGTTCAGCCGCGCAGATACTTTCTGTGGTTCCGGGCTGAACCCTGAGTTAACTGCCGACGGATTGAAGATGGCGCGCGCCTTCGCCGAGGTTTATCGCAAGACGGCATGGCGCGCGATTTTCTGCAGCAGTCTGCGCCGCGGCCTCACCACGGCCCAGCCTCTCTGCGAGGCCGTCGGCATAAAACCGCAGGTCCGCCCGGAGTTGAATGAGATTGCCTACGGTCGTTGGGAAGGTCTAACAAGAGAAGCTGTATCTGAGCAGTTTCATGACGACTACATCAGTTGGCTCGCCGACCCGGCGTGGCATGCCCCTACCGAAGGAGAGAGAGCAATAGCGATTGCTCAGCGTGGCATGAAGGTAATTGAAGAGATAAACGCACAGTACCGGGAAGGCAACGTTTTGATTGTTTCGCACAAGGCGACGATCAGGATCATTCTTTGCGCCTTGCTGGGCATCGATGTCGGGCGTTTTCGCTACCGGTTGGTCTGTCCTGTGGGATCCGTGAGTATCGTGGAGTTTACCGCGGAGGGGCCATTGCTGCGTGCCCTGGCTGATCGTTCACACTTTAGTGAGGAACTGCGAATGTTGCCTGGCACCTAGAGTCGGTAACTACAGCACACCACTCACGGAAATACGTAGAATCCCTAATTGTTCCGTCCTCCAGCACTCGCTATCCTGAAACTCTTAATATTTTAGATTTGCAGAACCAGCCTCATGGCTAGCGGCTGTAACTCCTGATTTAGTCCCCCACATTTGCTCTCCTGTATTTTTTCGGGGGTACTGTGACCAGGAAGAGTAGATCAGGCGTTCTGATAATATTGACGTTGGTGCTTGTTTCTAGTGCCGCAGCTTTTCTGATTGTTGAGCCTCCTCATAAGCGTTCGCGCGCGGCGACCCAAGAAGCTCCTCCCAAGATTGACGCAGTAACAACTGGATTCGTTGTCAGCCAAACGCCACCCGCGATCTCTCCGCCTTCTGTTGTATGCACTCCCGCGCCACAGTTCATCAGCCAGGTTGACAGCGGTCTCGGAACACAGACGACAACGAGTCAACTAACACTGCACATCGCGCCGCTGAATGCTCCTTGTTATTTC
>DATFRK010001027.1:0-2839 GCA_035263325.1 Pyrinomonadaceae bacterium
GCGGTGAGAGCAAGCCGCTGCGGGGATATTCGGGAGTACATGCCGTCGGGTCATTACTTCAGCGAGTGATGTCACGCACCAATGTCTCGTTGTGATTGATGGCGATCCGCGAAGGGCGCATTTGCGTCGCCTCAGAGTTAGTCTTCACCTGCTCCTTACCGGCATCTCCAGCCAAAACCAGCGCCAACAATAGCGAAACCATCAGCAGCAGATTCATGCCAGTGTTCATGATCTTTTCTCCTTTCGGGTGTTACCTCAAGTCGAAAATTCCACCAACGGCAGTTGGTGGTATTTTGACTTTTGCGGCAATGCTGCCCGTATTGCCTCTTAATTTCTACTAGTTAAGGCGGGAATTAAGGATGTGAGCTTTAACAACAGTCGGAAACTTTTTGCTGAGTTGCCATCGTGGTACAGAGAGTGGAAGCGATCAGCTACACTCCTGTGGACGCTGGAGCGGCCGCTGCCGCCCCCTGTACTGCGTCCCCTCGAACTCTGTCACTAATTACTTCGGACGCATTGACTAATTGTGTTAATTTCCCAGTCGCACTATCCGAAAGGGGTGGTATGCAAACGCACTCCCCGCAGGAGATAACGCAGCTGCTCGTTGCCTGGGGCGACGGCGACCAGTCAGCCCTCGAAAAACTTGCCCCTCTGGTCCAATCAGAGTTGCACCGGCTCGCGCACCACTACATGGGCCGCGAGCGACCCGGCCATACCTTGCAAACCTCCGCCCTGGTGAACGAGGCCTATATTCGGCTGATCGATTGGAAGAACGTCCGCTGGCAAAATCGCGCCCACTTCTTTGCCGTCTCCGCCCAGTTGATGCGGCGCATCCTGGTGGACTTCGCCCGCGACCGCCAGTACCTCAAACGTGGCGGCGGCGCCTTGCGGGTTTCGCTTGCCGAGGTAAATGAATTCTCCCAGGAGCGAGACGCAGACCTGGTATCCCTGGACGAGGCGCTCAGGTCGCTCGCCGAAGTAGATCAGCGCAAAGGCCAGGTGGTGGAACTGCGGTTCTTTGGTGGACTGTCGGTAAAAGAAGTTGCAGAGGTACTGAAGGTCTCGGAAGAAACAGTCATGCGCGACTGGCGCCTGGCAAAGGTTTGGTTACTCCGTGAACTCGGACAAGAGACAGATGGCGAAAAGTGAGCGCTGGCAACAAGTCGAACAACTGTATCACGCCGCACTCGAGTGCCCTGCTGAACAACGCCCAGCCTTTCTCGCCGAAGCATGCGGTGCCGACGAAGTCCTCAGACGGGAAGTAGAGTCGCTTCTCGCCTATGAAGATCGGGCGGAAAACTTCATCGAGACGCCCGCACTCGATGTGGCGGCGAAGATGATGGCGCAGGAGCAGGGCGTTACAGTGCCGGCAGGACAATCCATTAATCAATACAAGATCATCTCGCCACTCGGTGCCGGTGGAATGGGTGAAGTCTACTTGGCCGAAGACACGCGGTTGGCCCGCCGCGTCGCGCTCAAGTTTTTACCGGCGCACTTAACCCGGGACAAGAGATACCTGCGACGGTTTGAGCAGGAAGCTCGGGCGGTGGCAGCCTTGTCACACCCTCACGTTTGCATGATCCATGAAGTTGTGGCGACCGGAGAAGGACGCCACTGCATTGTGATGGAGTACGTCGAGGGAACCACGTTACGAGAGCACATCGCCGAGAAGCCGATGAGCGTCAACGAGGCACTCGATGTCGTCATCCAGGTCGCTTCCGCCCTCTCGGCGGCACATGCTGCGGGTGTGGTGCACCGGGATATCAAGTTGGAAAACATCATGCTGCGCCGCGACGGCTATGTGAAGATTCTGGACTTCGGCCTCGCCAAACTAACCGAGCCTGAGTTGGCGGCTGAACCGGAAGCAGCCACCAAGATGTTGCTCAACACTGCGCCGGGCATGGTGATGGGCACGGTCTATTACATGTCGCCGGAACAAGCGCGAGGTTTGCCTGTCGATGCGCGCACTGACATCTGGAGTTTGGGAGTCGTGCTCTATGAACTTGTCAGCGGGCACCAACCATTTACCGGCGCGACCCCGACAGATGTGATTATTTCAATTGCCGAGCGCGAGCCTTTGCCGTTGACTCGCTATTTGTCAGACACGCCAACCGAGTTGGAAAGAATTGTCAAAAAAGCGTTGGCCAAAGATCGCGAGCGACGCTACCAGAACGCGAACGATTTGCTGATCGATCTGAAGAACCTGAAACGGGAGTTGGAGTTTCACACTAAAACAGAACGCAGCGGACAACCGGTAAGTAGTAACAACTCTGCGGCTAACACTCGCCCGCAACCGATAATTACTACCCGATTGCTTCCCTTCACCTTCAACCGCAGTCGAGCAATCCTGTTCACCGCTACAGTATGCTTGCTGCTCATAGCCGGATACGCGTTCTTCCGATACTTCCGCCTGACCCCGACCAGTGAACCGCCAGTACAGATTAGATCGCTCGCCGTACTGCCAATGGCCAACCTCTCCGGCGATCCCGACCAGGATTATTTTGCCGATGGCATGACGGATACTCTTATCGCAGGTCTGGCCAAAATTGGCGCTCTAAGAGTTATTTCTTCCCGCACTACCATCATGCAGTACAAAGGCACACACAAATCTCTGCCGGAGATCGCCCGCGAGTTGAACGTTGATGCCATCGTAGAGGGTTCAGTGCAACGAGCGGGAGAACGCGTGAAGGTGACGGTGAGTCTGATCAGCGCCGCTGAACAACACCTATGGTCCGACTCCTATGATCGCGAACTACGCGATGTCCTGACGCTGCAGAACGATGTGGCCCGCGATGTCACTCAAAATATACAGATCAAGCTTACGCCAAATGAGCAAGAA
>DATFRK010001028.1:0-4594 GCA_035263325.1 Pyrinomonadaceae bacterium
TCCTGAGAGAAGTGGGTGACCGCACCGGTGCAGCCTGGTCCATCAACTATCTCGGCGACGTTGCTCGAGATCGAGGCGACTCGGATGGTGCGCGCGAACTTTATGAGTTGAGCCTGGCAGCATTTCGCGAACTCGGTGATCGCTGGGGCATCGCGGGTTCGTTGGCCGACCTGGGGAGCCTGGCGCGCGACCACCAGAATTTTGACCGGGCCAGCTCACTCTACCGAGAAAGCATGCGCATCTTTCAGGGATTGGACCATAAGCGTGGTATCGCGCGGTTGCTCGACTGCCTTGCCTGTCTGGCTGGCGCTCAGTTGGCTCCCCGACGCGCTTTAAGATTGGCTGGAGCGGCCGCGGCGCTCCGGGAGAAGCTGGGAATTCCGCTGCCCGCGAAAGAGCAAGCGACTCTGGAGACGTTGCTAGAACCCGCGAGGCGTTCATTCACGAACGCTGACGATACGACGATTTGGTTGGAGGGTTGGGCCCTGCCGTTGGACCAGGCGGTGGACGAGGCTCTAAGCCCTACGCGGGTTGAGGCGCTTTAACCTTGTGAGTCTTTACTCAGCAGTCGTGGGATCGATAAGTCGCCGGACAGCCGAAATGCGATTTGCAGGGAATCCGCCACGCTTCGCATGTTCCCGGATCATTGCTTCGTCGGGAGCGAGATACACGCAGTAGAGTTTATCGCCAGTGACGTAGCTATGTAGCCACTGTATTTCTGGCCCGAGTTCTTTGAGGATGCTTACAGACTTTTGCGAGACTTTCTGGAGTTCTTCATCTGATAGACTCCCCAGTCCGGGTATTTCACGTTCAATCACGAATTTTGGCATGGGCGCATGCTAGCAAGAAAGAACGATCTGCTTCAAGACGAGAAGAGTTGAGCGTTTCGCGGACTACTACAAACCACGCGACAAAAGGAAAAGGGGCATGGATCTAAGATCGCTGCAACGACCACTAAAAGAGAAGTACCGTAACGACCCGAGTGCCTCAAGGATCACGCTTACCGCTAAGGGTGCACAAACTGAGACGCCGATAGCTTGCTCGGTGGATATTGGCCGGGCCATCTACCAGGCCGGTGCTCACGCTGGAGTCGGTGGTGAAGGTTCAGTTGCGTGCTCGGGTGACTTGCTCCTTGGAGCATTGGCGGCCTGCGCTCAGATCACGTGTCAGATGGTGGCCACCGCGATGGGGATAAAAACTGATCACATCGAGGCCAAGGTTGAAGGTGAATTGGACCTGAGTGGGACCCTGGGCATAGCGAAGGACGTTGCGGTGGGATTTGAACACATTCGTCTTAGTTTCGACGTTCAGGCCCCCGAGGCAACCGCGGAACAATTGCGCGCGCTACAGGAAAAGACTGAACAATATTGTGTCGTGATGCAGACGCTGATGCATCCGCCAAAGTTGGAAACTGAATGGGAGATGCAGTAAGAAACTCCAACCAATTCAACCTCTCATTCTCACGATGCTGTAGAGCCTGTGTCACAAATCAGATACCACCGGCTTCAGCCGCGTGGACCTTCAATTTCAACCTAGTCAAGTGCTCAAACACTATTGCAGATACCACCGACTTCAGTCGGGTGGAGTTTCAGTTTCGGCCTTCTGGACGGTAAAGAAAATGGCAGAAATTGAGACTCCACCCGACTGAAGTCGGTGGTATCTCTCACCGTTCGGGCAACGACTGCCACTAGGTTGAAATTGAAGGACCACGCGGCTGAAGCCGGTGGTATCTGAGATTTTTGACCCAGTCTATAAAAGCATGGGGAGAATGAGACGGGAACCAAACTACGCTCCGAGTTCTCAACTATTTTCGAAACCGGTAGCCAGTGCCCCTGATGGTCTCGATTGCCGACGACCTATCACCCAGCTTCTTACGCAGCGTGCGCACGACTGCCTCGACCACGTTGCTGCCCGTATGCTTCCAGCCCCAAATATCTTCAACCAGCGAGGCGCGTGACACGACGACGTCCTTGCGCTCGTATAAGTATTGGAAGACCTCAAACTCGAGCTTGGTGAGCTTGACTCGTTGGCTATCGAGCACCAGTTCGTGAGCCTGGGCGTCTAACATCTCCTGTTCGACACCCAGTTCTGCGGCTCCCAGCGACGCGAGCCAACCATCAACTGACGATGGACCAAAATCCAACATCGCTGATGTGTAACTTGCGTCGCCCACTTCTGTCTGACCTTCTAGTGGTCGGAAGCCAAGTCGCTGCGCCACAGGTCCGTAGGGCGCCAAATCGTGCAGCACCACGTAGACCCGACGCAGCTGGGGTCGCAGTTCCATGTAAGTGCGTTTGATATCAAGCCAACATGTGGCTTGCACTGATGAAGGCTGCTCTCCATCTTCGCGGCTAAGCCACCGCCGCAGGAAGAGCGCGCGCTGAGCAT
The DNA here is from genome assembly GCA_035263325.1 of Pyrinomonadaceae bacterium. GTDB lineage: Bacteria > Acidobacteriota > Blastocatellia > Pyrinomonadales > Pyrinomonadaceae > PSRF01. The sequence continues at coordinate 2,389 of DATFRK010001028.1, forward strand.
CGGGTAGGGGATCGTGAATGAGATGCTCCCACCATTTGGCTGCGATTGGATCTTGTTCGAGCAATGACGGCTCGATGCTCGCGGGATCGAACATTAAGTAGTAGCCAATGACGTTACCTTTCTGGTCCCGAACCACATGAAAGGCATTAGGAAGGTTGCGCCACCACCTCGCGATCAGGTCGGCCGCTTGTTCTGGCTCATGGAGATTAGTGATTTCCAGAATGGCAGGGCCGTCCTGGGTTTGCGCAGGTTCTACCGTGAAGTGTTGCAGACCACTGGGAAAGAAGGCCTCGCGCACTACGGGGTTCGCGATCATATAAAGGAGATCCGCCGTGTAACGCCAGAGACCGGGGTGCCCGGTGCGACGCGCTTCAACAATCAATTGCTGCCAGGCAGCCCGGCGATACTCTTGATATCTATTCGGGTCGGTAGCTTGGAGCGAACTTGCGATCGACTGTTGCACTAAATCATGAAGTCGTAAGCCGTCCTGTTCCTTCTCGACGAACGGTAAGCTCTGCAGCCGCGCAAAGACATCCTGCGGCGCAGCTTCCGGTAGCATGGCCTGCAAGAGTGAAACAGTGATTCGTCTCACCACTGAGGCGGCATCAAGGGCGCGCCTGGTGATCGGATCGTGGACGTCATCGAGATAAAGGGTCATCAGTTGTTCGAAGACGCGCTGAAACCCTAACCCCGGCAAGGCGGTAGCTCCGTAGGTATTCATGGTGACATTTGCGGCCAGCTTTAACGCCAGAGGGTGACCGAGGGCGAAACGATTGATCAGCTTGGCATCGGTTTCCGTGGTGCCACTATCGAGCAACAAGCTAATTGATTCGTTTTCACTAAGAGAGCCGAGAGGGATGGTGCGTACGAGTCCTTGCCAGCCCGGGGCCGTCAGCCATGAGTATGAAGGTGTATCGCGGCCAACAATTAGCACGCGGACGTTTTCCGGCAGCAGGGGCATGAAGGTTTGCCTCAGCCACGTATCCATGAGCCGGAAGACTTCGTAGTTATCAAGCGACAGCAAGACTCGCTCGCCGAGTGACTGGAGACGAGGTGTAGCCTGGCTGAGTCGGGATATGGGGCCACCGATGGCTGTGCGAAGGGCGATCAGAAAGCCGCGCTCGGTAGGTTCGATCGCGCGGCAGTCGAGTTCGATAACCGCCGCACCCTGCGTTCGGGCCCGCTCAGCGAAGACTGAGAGCAGGGCCGATTTCCCGACGCCGGCGATGCCGTGCACGAAGATCAACCGTGGTCCAACGTTGAGCAGTTCAGCAAGCGCTTGCAGTTCCAAGGTCCGGCCGACAAAGTTCTCCCTCGCGCTTTGGGCGAGTAAGTCTTTCATCAGGCGGACCATAGTTGCCATTCCTCGCGGTCAAGTGTGAAACAGTATTACTGACATGAAGTCATTGAGGCTCTGCGACACTATCGGGGCCCCACAGCGATTTCGCCCAGCGAAATAGAGTTATCATAACCACACCGAAGACAAAGACAACAGTGGCAGTGCGCAACCGGTGCAGGAAATCCACCCGGGCAGGTGAATCAGAAGAAACAGGAATTCGATCTTGACGAGCGTCTGTTGCGGTCATCATGGGCCATCACTCGCTAACTGACCATTATGCGAGTGGGCCATCGAGTATTCCTCGGAAGTGGTGAAAACGCGAATGTGCTTCGCGTTTTCACTTGTCTTGTCTTCACAATCAGCGGCTTAACGGGCAGCAGCTGTACCCGCAGCGAGTGCTTTCACGGCCTCGGTAGTCAGTGAATTACCGCCGATTGCCCAATCTCCGCTTTTCACCTCTTCGACTACAACCCAGGTGACCTGACGCATATTTTCGCCTTCAACGCGCACCATGGCGTCGGTGAGTTCTTTCACGATGTCCTGTTTCTGTGACCCTGAAAAGACTCCTTCAATAACCTTCACGTTGATGAATGGCATTCGATTCTCTCCTTCTAAATCCTTCTGTTAGAGCGAGATGTCTCGCTCGATAGTGTCCACGCAAGGCTTACGGCCTCGTTGGCCCGCCTCGCTGGCCGGTAACTATAGGTTAGTTTCATGTTTCAGAGTGAAAGGAAGATGAGAAATTTATGAAAAATGAGAAAGAGCGGGAGGCCTGCCCACAATGGGAAGAAAGGACTCGGGAAGAAACGAAGCCGCACTGAAGTTCGTATTGGGTGATGACATTTAGAGCGTTCTCAAGGCAAAGGA
>DATFRK010001029.1:0-4700 GCA_035263325.1 Pyrinomonadaceae bacterium
ATTAAAGGTGTTACCCGTGGTAACGAATGGATTTGCCCCATCGCAGGCTACGCCGCCAACGCCCCATATGGCACCGCCAATCGCATCCGTCGCCCAAGCCATTACGCCGTCCGGGTTATTGATTGGGACTCCTACCAGCCAGCCGTGATAATCACAACGGTCCAAGAAGCTGCCGTAGGGCACGTAAAGGATGTTATCTGCAATTGCGAGCGCAGGCCGTTGAACTTGCTCGGACGCTGTAAAGGTAGTGCCGTTATAAACGGCCACGGCGCCCACGTCCACAGGCCATCCGGGGTTGATCTCACCTGTGTCTAGAGCGAGAGAGAAAATGAGGTGCTGTTTTGTTGTGCCGTCGTCAGGTGTGATCATTGCGTCGAAAAAAAGCGCACGCGAGTCGAGATCGATTGCGGGCGTGCCGGTGATGCCGAATGGATTGATATTGCCCTGGCAAATGAGGTCATCTTCCGACACCGGTTCGCCCATGTTGCGCTCCCAGATTACCGAGCCGTCCACAGCGTCGAGCGCGTACACATTATTCAACTCGGTTACCGCAATAATTGTTGGTCTGTTGCCGGGGCCGTTTTCGATGTACAAGGGTTGAGCGTAAACGTCGCCTGCAACCGCACCATCGAATTTTAAGTCGCGCATCAATTCAGCTGCAGCGTCCGGAGTGAACGCAGAATCAATGTAAAGGCCGTCGCGAGAACTGTGATTGTGAAACTGCGTAACGTTAACCTGTGCGTTTGCTGGCGTGGTTGCGATCCACAACCAAACCAGCACGAACAAAAATATGGGAGGCAGATGTTTCATACGCCGATTATGGCTAACTCCCGTGTCCCTTTTACCACGACACTCTGCCCTCGTGTCAAGCTGGGGACCAATTGTTGATCACCCATTACACTTTACGATCACGATGTCGTTCAGCGCGGAGTGGGTCGGGGGCGTGGGGCAGGGCGGGATCTCGGTGTTGGGGTGGGCCTTATTGGAGTTGGAGTTGCAGTGGGAGTCGGCGTCGGAGTCGGAGTCAGAACGGGGGTCGACGTTGGAGTCACGGTGGGTGTAACTGTTGGTGTCGGGGTAAGTGTAGGTGTAGGCGTAGGTGTAGGTGTAGGAGACAAACCCGGGACTTGAAACGCATAGACTTTATTGTCACCGGCGACATAGATACGGCCTCGAGCGACAATGCCCGTAGTGCTGTAGTAGTGGGTGCCTGCCATCAGTTCGTTTGGGCCACCGCCATCGTAGATCACTTCACCACTGTTCCCATCGTATCCGTGCAACCGTTGGTCGCCTCCGGTTTGATGATCCTGTGTGCCGACTACCCATACGATCATATCATTTGTCCCATCTGTGGACGTAGCAAAGGGCGAACCACATCCGCCAGTCGGCCGGTTCACATTCCAACCACCGGCACTGTCGATCGTAGGCGGATTGGTCGCAGTGATCCGGAATGCCGAAAGCACGGTGTTGCCGTCGTTGTTCGCGCGGAATGCAACATAGGTGTCCTGCTTGGTCCGATAGGTGACCGCTGCCTGCAAAATCGTGCTACTGGCAGCCACTGATTCGTCTAAGGGCGCACTGATACCACCCATGTTATCGCGATTGATCAAATACGCATGACGATCTTTGCTCAGTGCAACCACCAGATGCGATGGCGTTGCACCAGGCACGTCCACCAGCAACGGACCAGAGGCACCCATGTCCGCATCCATTTGGTCCAGTGTCTGCCAGTTTGTGGGCGTCCAGTAATCTGCCGGGTCACCGCTGAAGATTGGCCCCGGTTGAAACCGAATCACCGCTTCGCCGCCACGCCAGGTCCCTCCAGTGTTCACGGTGTTACCGGTGGTAACAAACGGGTTCACTCCATCGCTGGCTACCCCTCCTACTCCCCATATGGCACCACCCCAGCTGCCGCCACCGCCAGTTGCCCACGCCGTCACGCTAGCCGGATTATCTATCGGCACTCCCACCAACCACCCGTGCCAAACACAGAGATCCCTCATACTCCCATACCCAACGTATAGGATGCCCCCTACGATCCCAAGCGCCGGTCGTTGCTGTTGCACCTCTGCAGAGAACTGTATCCCGTTATAGCTGGCTGTGGCCTCTACGTCCACCGGCCACCCGGAATTGATCTCGCCCGTGTCCACGTTAAGGGACAAGATAAGATGTTGCTTGGTTGTCCCGTCATCGGGTGTGGTCATGGCGTCCAAAAAGAGCGCCCGCGAAGCCAGATCCACAATGGGCGTCCCGGTGATGCCCATGATGTCGAATTTAGAAGGACACGGCAGATCGCTCAACGGTACCGGCGGCCCAACGTTGCGCTCCCAGATAATGCTCCCGTCAAGCGCATCCAGCCCATACACATTATTCGATTCAGTCGCCACGATCACCATCCCCCTGCCGCCAGGTCCGCCTTCAATGTAAAGCGGTTGCGCGTAAACGTTGCCCACAATCGCGCCATCAAAGTTCAGGTCCCGTGCCAGATTAGCCGCCGCAGATGGCGTGAACGCCGAATCGATGTACAAGCCGTCTCGCGACGCGTTGTTGTGAAACTGCGTTACGTTTACCTGCGCCGGGCCTGCCACGCTTCGCATAGCAGATGCGGGCATGGCGCTCATCGGGATGACTGCACTCCAGAGGCAAAGCAGAACAATCGAGAAAGCGGACGACAGAAACTTCATGCCTCAGTAATCAAGGATTCCCAAGCCAAGGAAAAAGGATAACGATGGAGCGCGACGTAAGAAAAGCGAATTGCGAAGTGGAATTGCTTTTTCATCAGAGCTGAAGTGGGAAACGTGGTTTTAATCAGAAGCTGGGAAGTCTGTCAAGCACGTCGCGAGTTTATGAATGGCGTGCAAATGACTGACGGACAGTTAGCTGCCAAGAGATTTTGATACAGAAATTTTTAGGGCTGGACTTGATTCGTCCAGAGAAATTGCCAGGTAGCCATTGCGTTGATTGCGACTGAAATGACGAAAAGCGAGATCTCAGGCAGAGAAATCTTCGGCGGTCCGTTACCTGTCAGCAGAAGGAACATCCATGGTAACAAGATCATGGCGTAACGGTAGGAGAACTGCCAACTCCCCGGGTTTCCATGCAACCAAAGCACGAGTGTTAGAGCGCTAATGGCTATCCATGACACCACCTTGTATGGTCCACCCTGGCGAAATAGAAGACACAGGAAGGGGCTGGCCAGGAAGATCGAGCAGCCAAATCCGTTTGGGATGATGTAGGGGAAATAAGAGATACTCTCGAAGCCTTGGAATAACATCGTGTAAATATTCCAGGGAATAGCCTGAATCGAAAACAACCCGTGCTTATACCAGGGTTCATCAGCTACTTCCGGAATGTGGATGTAACCAAAGTCGAAGATGGAATGGAAACGTGCGAAGTTATAGACGGCAGTCAGAAGTCCAAGGATTACGGGCAGCATTAGGAAACGAACGAGCGTCGGCGCCTTGTCGTAAATCTTGTAGCGGCCTCGCTGCGTCGAGGCGCCCGGGCGGTGGTCTTCCGTGGAGCACGGCGACACAGCGCCGTGGCTACAACGACGCCAGAACAAATAGAGATAGAGAGGCGTCGTGATGAGTAGCTCGGTGCGATTCCCAAAAGCCAGGGAGAAGAATGCTCCTGCAATAACCGGGGCCGGCCGGACCAATGTGAAATAAAGCGCGGCGGCTTGCCCAAGCAATGCTAGGCCGAGAGCGATTTGCCAGGCGCCGCCGAATCCGAGGTTACACCACGTCCAAGCTCCAAAAATCGGGAAAAGGGCCAGCATGATCCTGCGAGCCAATCTCGCAGCAACGGGCTCTTTAAGGCTGGAGTAATCGGGGCCGAATGCTTTCGCGAGTCCAAAAAAGAAGTAAACGCATAAGCCGGCAATCAAAGCTGCTAACGCACGTCCAGGAAGGCTCTGTATCAGACCCGTTTCCCGAAGGAGCGCTACCGGAAGCATGCTCAATACCGCGCCCAACGGAAAAGCTGAGTAATATTTGCCTTCCCACGGAATCATTTCGTTAAGCCAGTCAGGCGGTTTTTCCCGAGGACCGACGTGACCGTGGAGCAAAGCCGAAGCAATCTGACTTGTATAATCCAAATCGTGCAACGTTGCCTTAGTCGAGAGATAAAAGGCGATCGCCGCAAACACGGAGAGCCCGACCGCAATCCAAAGCTCCCGATTTTTCTCCTTCGCGTCCTCTGCCGCCATCATCAGCTTCACTTATCCAGATTGAAGCGAAATAGCTACTTCAAAGAAACTGAATCCAACTTGAATTTAGGACACGGCCTGCGTGAGGAGAAGTTTTCAGAGAATAGCCGAATAGCGGAACAAGCTGATCGTGTTGCGCGGCGATTGAATTTTTGCCTGCTAAAGCTTATACCCAGCGGCTGCCGCGTCTTGGTGAAACATGCGGACCGTATCGAGAGAGAGTTCATCAAGGTCTTTGCCGCCGAGTGCCACCAGTTTTGCAAGAATGTCGTGTGGAACTGTAACAATATGGCAAAGACAGGCGGCCGCTTGGAACACGTTAAGGACCTCACGGACGCTTGCCCAGAGGAGTTCCGTTTTGGGCAAACCGCTCAGGATCTCCAGCGACTGCTTCATGATCGGCAATGGATCGACTCCCGTGTCCGCGATGCGGCCGGCGAAAACGGAAACGATGGCTGGGACGCTGGGGTTTAAAACGGCCGCGACTGAC
>DATFRK010001030.1:0-14362 GCA_035263325.1 Pyrinomonadaceae bacterium
CTGGCCGGTTCAGTATCGATCAGGAACACAGGACGCTTCTTTTCCAACTCGTCACTCAGACGAATCACGCGCACGGCCGCCAGCAATCGACCCTGGACGTTGGGAAAGACAGCCGGCATCCAATAGTGTTCTGCGAGTGTCTTCATGTCGTTGGTGATGAGGCCATTTAGAAACAAGCTGGCTTCCGAACCACTCACCTGCAACCGGCCACGTTCGGAAAGATCGATCAATCCCGCACCGCCATCACGCACGGCTGAGTATTCCGACAGCTCATCACCATAGCAAGCCGGCACGCGCCAACCGTGGTCATCGCGAAACGTTGCGCCTGATCGGTCGTGGATTTGATTCAACGGAAGAGCCTTCATTTTAGAGTGCCGTGACTTATCACCGCTTTCTAATTTTTCACTTTCACCAACAAGCTTCGCGGGTACCCGTAATCAGTGATGAGAAAGCGGTGACAATTCACCGCACTCCAAAGAGATTGCCTGGGCCACGACCTGGTAATCCTCCAACTGTTGCTTTTCCCGGCGGTGCGACGCGAGTACCTGCGGGCTGGGATGATAAATCGGTACGAGCAGACGACCGTCCCATCGCTGAATGTGCGCCGCGGAATCTTTCAGAGTGAATTCATGATAGTGAATGCGTTTAAGGCTCTCAAGCGCCACTGAACCAAGCGTCACCACTACGCGCGGATTAACCAGGTGAATAGTGCGGCGAAGGAAATCAGCACAGTTAGCCAATTCTTTCTGGGTCGGTCTGCGGTTCGCTCCTGATTCGCTCCGGGGATTACAGAGGGCAGCACTGGTGATAAAGATTTGGTCGCGGTGCAAGCCGATTGACTTTAAGTAGCGATCCAGATTCGCGCCTGATTGATCGCCTGAGAACGGAATCCGCGTGCGGTCGGCACCTTTTCGCCCCGGGGCTTCGCCGATGAATAGGACTTTAGCCGCAAGGGAGCCATTTAGTTCGCTTAGGACGGCACTGCGCCCGCACATCATGGGGCAAAGAGTGCACTGGGCAGCTTCTGCCACTAAGGCAGTGAAGACGGTCTTTGAACTTTGTACCTTGATCTTGGTCCTTGGTATCACTTTCAAATTCCGAGTCACGCAAAGTACGGTTAGCAAACCTTACTTGACTTCAATCTCCTTCGTTACCACGTTGTTCTTGTAGGGCCATCCATCTGGTCCAATCAGTTCCAAGCGGATTGTGTGTTTACCAGGGGTCCAGCCGGAAAGCCAAAATGGCCCGGCCTGGTCGACCCATTTCATCTCTTCGTCATCAACAATGTAACGCACTCGATACTCGCCGCCATCCCCTTTTAGCTTCGCATTGGTGACCAGGAACTCAATCGGCACTTCCTCACTAACCCGAAAGGTCTTCTGATTTTCGAGCGAGAACAGTAGCGACGGTTCAGTTGAATTGGCAGCCTGGTCCAATGAGGGCCTCTGCGTCTCTGCCCCCGGTTTGTAAACAACCGTCAAGACCTGATGAGGCGGCGGTGGCAAGTAGGTCGTGGCAGTGGTATGCGCATTCTCATTGTTCGCGGCGCACGAAGCCAAAAGGAAGCAAACCAGCCCTAAGGCGATGAGCCTCATTTGCTGCAAGAGTTGTTGGCTTCCGATCTTTCTCATCGGTTTGTGTTCATCAGCATACACATGTACACCGCGAAATAAGAAATGGCCTCCCCGCGCCGATCCTGAAACGTGAACAAAGGCCCGGCCCAGCCCGAATCTCTAGACATTTCCCTGGTCCAATGTGAGAATCCGCCAAAACGCAACTTGTCTTCTACCACTCTACCAACGGAGGGCGACTGGCTTCTTTCGCGCGCGAATTCATGACCACGACTAAACCAACAGGAATTCTTGTCATCGCAGGGCTATTTATTAGTGTTTTAATCGCCGGCTGCAAATCCGTCACCACCGAAACGACTGCGGGCTACACTCCCGACATTCAGCCACTCCCTCAACAACTCGCCAGTTACGAACCGATGTCAGTGCCGCTGGACAATCCCATGACTCCGGAAAAGGTAGCCCTGGGACGGCAACTGTTTTTTGATGAGCGGTTGAGCGGCGACGGCACACGGTCATGTTACTCATGTCACGTTTGTGAGCACGGCTTGACCGATGGCTTACCCAAGGCGGTCGGGGCGTTCAACAAGAGCCTCCCGCGCAGTAGCCCCACGCTGTGGAATATTGGTTACCACCACGAGTTCTATTGGGACGGTCGTAGTCAGACGTTGGAGAAGCAGGCGTCGGCAGCCTGGACCGGCACCAACATGGGCGCGAAGGCGGACGAGATCGTAACGAAGATCAATGCCTTGCAAGGATACAGAGCGCAGTTTCAAAAGGTCTTCAACAGTGATGCGACACCTGAGAATGTCGCTAAGGCAATCGCAGCCTACGAAAGAACTATTATCAGTGGAAACACAGCCTGGGATCGTTGGAAAGCCGGCGATGCGAACGCTATGAGCACGAGTGCGATACGGGGTTGGAATATTTTCCAGGCCATCAAGTGTAACAACTGCCACGATGGAGTTCTTTTTACCGACCAGCAATATCACAACATCGGCATTGGTATGGACCAGAAAGAGCCGGATCCCGGGCGCGGCAAGGTGACTGGCAAACCTGAGGATACTGGCGCATTCAAGACGCCAACGTTGAGAGACATCGCGAGGTCTGCGCCCTACTTCCACGACGGCAGTGCGCCGACGTTGGAGGCGGCCGTCGATATCATGTTAGGGGGTGGCAAGCCGAATGAGCACCTCGACAAGAAGAACCTGGAGAAGCACAACCTTTCTCCGGATCAACGAGAAGACTTGCTTAACTTCTTGAAGGCCCTGACGATGGACAACTGCCCGGTGACTAAGCCGGCGTTGCCGCAGAAGTAGTGGTGATACAGAACCGGAAGCGGTGGCGACCGGATGCTACAGTCAACCCCCGGTAGGATCCCAGGTCGCCAGATCCAAGAAACTGATCGAAATTGATCGTAGCATCCGGTCGCTACCGCTCCCGGTTCTCTCGTCCCTAAACTTTGGCCGATTTCACACCCAGGTTCTTCTTTAGTCTCTCCTCGACGGTCTGCCAGGCGATGTTCGAAAAGAACGCCTCGATATACTTGGGACGTTCAGCTGGCTTGTAGTCGAGCAGAAATGCATGCTCCCACACATCCATTACCAGGATGGGATTGAAGCCGGCTACGTTCCCCGTTTCATGCAGCGTGATCCAGTGATTTGAAAGACGACCATTGGCCGGGTTCTGGTTGCAGATGGCCCAACCAACACCGCGCATCTTGCCAATCCCAACAAAATCCGCTTTCCAAATATCGTAGCTGCCGAACGTTGCGGCCGCCGCTTTAGCAAACTGCGACGACTTAGCCGGGTCCCCGGTACCGCCACCTTTTTGCAGATTGTCGAAATAGTACTCGTGCAGCACCATGCCGTTGTATTCGAAGCCGAGCCGACGAGTTAACTCCGAGTAAGCAGGCATCTCTTCCTGATCTACATTGCCGTCCTTGATGAATTCGGTGATTCTGTTAGTCAGGTTGTTAGTCTCTTTGACGTAACCTTCATACAGTTTGAAATGCATTTCCAGGGTCTCGTCGGAGATACCCTTTAAGCCACTAAGATTAAACTGACGTGCCTCATACAAACCCGCTGAACTCATGAAGACCTCCAAAAGAGAAGATTGAATGAAAGCCCTAAGTTGAAGCAAAGAGCCCACATAGTTCGATTACCAGGGGGATTTCGAGGGAATTGCGAAGGATACGGCAAGCACTATCACCCTTGAGTATGGCGAATGAGTTAAGAGGCTGAGGAATTAGTGTAGCGAAATAGAGAACCCGGAGCGGCAGCGACGGGATGCTTCGGTCAACTGTCTCAGCGAAATCTGAGACTCTTAACTCAAGCTGATCGTAGCATCCCGTCGCTGCCGCTCCGGGCTATCTATTGTTACTTGCCAAAGATCACCCAGTCGCCGTGTGATGTGCCCATCAATAACAACAAGGGCAGGGACAACCAGGCATTGGTTCTCGAAGCAATAAATGCTTGACGCGCCAGTTCAGGAGGTGCGGCGGGACCAGTTCCCGCGGTGGCAGCGAGAATACGTTTATTGTTGGGCCAGATGATGCCCCAGACATTCAACATCATCAAAATGCCGTACGCGCCGCCGATGCCTATCGAGTAGGTCTTGTTGCTGGCGAAGCTTTCGCCGCTGACAGTCAGCACGGCGGTGAAAAACTTCAGCAGACCCCAGCTCACGATCGCCACCAGGATGATCATGACTACTGCAAAAACACGTCCGTCCTTAATCACACCAGGTACTCGTTTGATAATCAGAAACTCAATCAGAAACAACACCACCGGATAGGTGAGCCAGACGATGAAAACAAAGCCGAGACTTACGTGACCATTGCCAATAGAGTTGGCGTTGTTCACGTCCGCCTTGAGGATGTACATCGCGTAATAAGCCAATCCGGCCAGTACGGTAACCACTGCGCCCCAGCGAAAATACCAAAGCGCGCGGCCCAGCAAGTCGGGATTAACCTTCTTCTTAGTTTCGGCATCGAGGCCCTTTTGAAACGGGACATTTACAACGTTGAAGAAGTAGAGCAGACCAATCCAGGTGATACCGGCGACGAAGTGAAACCAGCGAAAGATAATTCGCAGAAGGTCAGTTCCTGTAGGCGCATGAAATACGTCTTGGAACATAGCCAGACTGAAGGGGAGATGTACAGTTGACTCGATGAGCATACGAATCCTCCGTGATTTGAGTAAGGACAGCGTTCTGTCTAAGCGTATGCGACCAAGGCCGCTAAGTTAATGTGGTCCGGAATTACTGGCGAAGATTACACCTTGAGGAACATTGGCGCAATAAGGCAAGTCATTGGTCATATATCATTTGACATCTACTCATCAAACGGTCGAGGTCCAGCATCCATGCCGCGGACGCTGGCCTGGTTGATGACCCGCACCTTGAGATCTTCCTGCAAGCGGATCTGGCACGACAGCCGAACGTTGTCAGCAAGTTCCGCTTCGATGGCCAGCCGATTTCGTTCGAGCTCGCGCATCTCACCAGGATTGCCCTCGAGAATCTCGACGCGGCAAGTGGTACAGCGAGCATTGCCTCCGCAGCGGTGCAAAATATCAATGCCGGCATCTTCAATCGCTAATACCAATTTCTTACCTGCTGGTGCTTCGAAATCTACCAGACCGCCAGCTGTCTCTGCTTTGATGTTGGGCATCAGTCGTCACTCCGAAAATGAATTGTTTGATAGCGCTGCTGAATTTGGCACAAATTGGACTCGGCGGCAACCTCACACGTTTCTTATTCGAAGCAAATGCAATAGAGAACCGGAAGCGGTAGCTACCGGATGCTAGCGTCAACTCGGAGCCATTTCAGTTGACCGTAGCATCCGGCCGTTACCGCTCTCAGTTCTCTATCGGGGGTACAACTCCAGTTCCATGAACAATGCGCCCGCGACCGGGCTCTGGTAGTAAGGCGGGATCTCTCGAAACCCAATTTTGCGATACACCTCGATGGCTTTATCCATGGTTCCGGGAACAGTGTCGAGGACCATCCGGTGGTAACCAGCTGCGCGGGCCGCGGCGATAATCTGATCCACCAGAATCCTGCCAGCGCCTTTGCCACGAGCTGCGGGCCGCAGAAACAGTCGCTTCATTTCGCAGGCGTCATGGCCCTGTCGTCGTAGCGCCACGCAGCCGATTAGCTCCTGACCATCATAGGCAAGCAGCAAACGGCCGCTTGGTGGAGCATAGTCACCAGGCAATCCCGCAAGTTCCTTATCGAAGTCTTGAAAACACAAACTGAATCCCAGCCCGGCTGCGTACTCCTCAAAAAGCGTGCGGGCTTGTTGAATCTGATCATCCGTGGTGGCTTGAACGATTTGCATCGTAGTTCAGTAAAACGAAAACAGGAGACGGGATGTTCTCCCGTCTCCTGTCACAAACTAAGGGTGGTGTGCGCTTACGCCGTGAACGAAGAACCGCAGCCACAGCTGCCGGTTGCATTGGGATTCTTGAAGGTGAAGCCTGAACCCATCACGCCAGTGACGTAATCGATCTCCACGCCATTCAAATACTGCGCGCTAAACATGTCGACAAACATGCGCACGCCTTTTTCGTTGAGTATGAAGTCGCCTTCGCGCGACTGTTCCTCGACGTTTAGACTGTACTGAAAGCCTGAACACCCACCGGGTACAACTCTCACTCTCAGCCCGCTGGTTTCTGGTAAACCTTCTTCACCAGCAATAAACTTCTTAATCTCTGATGCCGCCGTCTCCGTAACGTTCAGGGCCACGGTAGGTGCTGTAGTTGCTGACATGTTCTCTTTATCCTCTATCTTTCGCTGATATCTTGGTCTTTGGACTTAGGTCTTCGGTCTGGGAAGATTCTTCGCTGAACCCGAAGACCAAAGGCCCAAGGCCAAAGGCCGTCTTTATCTTATTGTCCTTTTCCCAAAACGACAAGTTCCGGTTTCATGGCTTCGATCGATATCTGACGCGCGATCTCTTCAGCGACACGCCTGAAGGCCTGGGCTTGAGCAGAATCCGGCTTACTGACAACCACCGGAACACCCTTGTCGCCACCCTCCCTGACGTCGATCCCGAGCGGGATGGCTCCCAAAAATGGCACCTGGTAAAAGTGTGCCAGTTTCTCTCCGCCACCTTGACCGAAGATGTCGTAGCGATTGCCAGTATCTGGGGCGATGAAGTAACTCATATTTTCGACGATACCCAGCACCGGTATGGCCACTGTCTCAAACATTCTCAGGGCGCGTCTCACATCAGCAACCGACACATCCTGCGGCGTCGTCACCAGCACTGCGCCCTGCACGGGAACCAGTTGGGCCAGCGACAACTGAACGTCGCCGGTGCCTGGTGGCATATCAACGATCAGGTAATCGAGTTCTCCCCATTTCACGTCTGAAAGAAACTGTTTTACTAAGCCGTGCAGAATCGGACCACGGACGATCATCGGCTTGTCGCCCGGTTGCAACAAAGCCATCGACATCAACTTCACTCCGTAAGCCTCGATCGGGACTAACCGGTTGACCTCAACTTCAGGCCTGGCGTCACTCGCACCCAACATAATAGGCACGTTTGGTCCATAAACGTCGGCGTCCATCAAGCCCACCCGAGCGCCATCGAGTGCTAAGGAAACGGCCAGGTTAACGGCCACAGTTGATTTACCGACACCACCCTTACCCGAGGAGACGGCAACGATGTTTTTAACACCTTCGATTACGACCTTCTCACCCAGGCCTCTACCCTTTGGTACTTCGGCATCCATCGTGACGGAGACAGAACTCACTCCCGGCAGCGCCCCAACGATCTCCTTAGCGGCGCTTTCCATCTCGGCTTTCACCGGACAGGCAGGAGTGGTCAAGACAATGCGGAAAGAGACGTTGCCGCCGTCGATCTTCAGGTCTTTAATGAACCCCAGGCTAACGATGTCCTTATGAAGATCCGGGTCCTTTATTTGGCGCAAATTTTCTAGAATTAGTTCTTCGTTTAGTTGAGTCATAGGGTTTTGAAACGCACGAAATATTGCAACTTAGAAGCGTATCTGATCTGGTGAGTCTTTGACAAACTGCCGCAGCGGTGAAGAATCGTGTAGGCTCTGGAGTATTGTTTTAACCAGGTGCGTACCGTGGCGGTGACAAGTCACCGCATTCCAAAGGTTAAGGTGAGTCGAGAGTTGCTCCAGGAACATTTTTTCGCACCCCGCAACGTTGGTGATGCTGCGGAACCCAACTATGTGGGAAGATCCGCGTCGTTCGAGTGTGGCGCCGTGGCGCGAGTGTCGTTGGTGATCGATGAGTCGCATAACATTCTGCAGGCGCGGTTCAGGGCCATTGGTTGCGACTTGTTGGTGGCCTCTCTATCGCTGTTGACTGAACAGGTGAATGGCAAGACGACGGCTGCAGCGGCGGAACTGGCCCAACGACCGGACGAAGTGGGGACCCGATTTGGCGGTATCGAACGCCACAAGACTCATTGTGTTGAGTTGGCCTGTGAAGCATTGTTGGCGGCGATTTGCCAATACAGTGAGGCCGCGCGCGAGGAATGGATTGGGGATGAGGCATTAATTTGCACCTGCTTCTTTGTATCCGAGCGAACGATTGAACGCGAGATTCGGGAGCAGGGCCTTACGACAGTTGCTGAAGTGACGAGATCATGCAATGCCGGTGGAGGATGCGGCTCTTGTCATCAGTTGATTCAGGAAATACTGGACGGGGAATAGGGCTTTGGTCTTGCGCCTTGGGTCTTTGGCCTTTGTACTTTCTGCTTTGTACTTGGTACTTTGACTCAGCTATCCAGGTCGCGAAGAACAAAGTACAAAGCACAAAGTACAAAAACCAAAAACAAGAAAACCCAAGACCCCAGAGATGATCTACCTCGACAACAACGCCACCACTGCTGTCGCGCCGCAGGTGCTCGAGGCAATGCAACCATTCTTGAGCGCGTTCTTCGGCAATCCTTCGTCTGCCCATTCGCTCGGCCGCTTCATGAAACAGGCAGTCGAACAATCGCGCGAGCAGGTGGCCAATCTCATCGGAGCCAGTGACCCGGGCGAGATTGTTTTTACTTCCTGTGGTTCAGAATCCGACAACTGGGCCATTCGCGGCGTGCTCTCATCTCATCCGGAGAAGAAACACATCGTCACCACCCTCGTAGAACACGAGGCAGTACGCAACCTCTGCCAGATTCTGGAAAACGAAGGCTATGAGGTCACCTGGCTGGGAGTCGACGTAAATGGCGAGCTGGATCTGGACGCTCTCCGCCGAACGCTACGACCAGACACGGCCGTAGTTTCGATAATGTTGGCCAATAACGAAACGGGAGTGCTTTTCCCGATCGACGAAATTGGCCGCCTGGTGCGAGAAAAATCTAATGCAGTGTTCCATGTAGATGGGGTGCAAGCAGTGGGCAAGATTCCCCTCGATCTGAAGAACCTCGACGTTGATCTGTTTGCTCTATCGGGCCACAAATTTCACGCGCCGCAAGGTGTGGGCGCCCTGTATGTCCGTAACGGCATCGATTTGCCATCGTTCCTCATTGGCGGAGGGCAGGAGGAGGGCCGGCGCGCCGGCACTTCCGCCGTGCCAAATATCGTCGGGTTAGGCGCCGCGTGCCAACTGGCGGCAGCTGATGATGATCGGGTACAGATCGAAAGGCTGCGCGATCGCCTGGAAGACGGAATTCTGGAGCGGATTCCTAATGCTCGTGTCAATGGTGCGCGAGAGCGGACCAAGCGGCTGCCAAATACTGCGAACATTTCGTTTGAGTACGTCGAAGGGCAGAACATCCTGGCCCATTTGGATCAAGACGGGATCTGTGTATCAACTGGTTCAGCCTGCCATTCCTCAGCTCATGAATCATCGCCGACTCTGAAAGCCATGAACATTCCTTTCACAGCAGCGCGAGGTTCAATCAGATTCTCGTTGGGCAGGTACAACACTGAGGCGGAGATTGATTACACCTTGCAGGTGCTCCCGGACATTATTGCCAAGCTGGCGGAAATGTCTCCTTACGATCAAGAGTTACGAGGGTTGTTTAATCGCCAGTAGTCAGTGGTCAGTAGTTGGTAGTCTTCGGTCTTTGGCCTTTGTCTGACGAAATTACAAAACAACAATGTAAAAGACCGAAACGTGAAGGCCAAAGACAGGCTGACTACTGACTATTGACCACTAACTACTGACCGCTCCCATACATTCTTCTTTTGCCACCTCCTCTTTTACTGGTAGAATTTATTCGCAGAGTGAGGTGGGAGTTCCGCAAGAATCCACATCCAGGGTTGTCCGGAGCAGTCGGTTCGATGCCGCTTAAACACACTCGGTCGTCGCTCCAAAACAATCTAATGCCGACAGTTACCCAGCTTTTTGGGGGAAAAGACTGCTCAGCGGCACAGCGGATGCGTAACACAGCGGATGCTTAAAAGGCGGCAGCCACTAAGGGCAAATATTTAATCTGGAAGGGGTCTAATAACAAACACGATGAGCACCGTTATCGAACCGCCTGTCTCGCATCTTGAGAAGAATCTCGAGGAAGTGGAGACAGTGACAATCCGTTTCGCGGGTGACTCCGGCGACGGAATGCAATTAACCGGTACGCAATTCACCAATACGTCGGCTGTCGTTGGTAACGATATTTCAACCTTGCCCGACTTCCCGGCGGAAATACGCGCTCCTGCCGGCAGTCTGCCCGGAGTTAGTGGTTTTCAGCTCAACTTCTCCAGCCAGGACATCAAAACTCCGGGCGATCAACCGAACGTGTTGGTGGCGATGAACCCAGCTGCTCTTAAGGTAAACCTTCCGGACCTTGAGGACGGTGGCACTTTGATCGTCAACACTGATGGGTTTACGCCGGAGAATCTCAAGTACGCGAACTACGCGTCGAATCCTTTGGAAGACAATTCGCTGGCGGGCTATCGAGTTCATAAGCTGCCGATTTCCACGCTCAACATGAACGCGTTAAAGGGCAACGTGGAGTTGTCGCGCAAGGAGATCGACCGTTCCAAGAACTTCTTCGCTCTCGGAGTGCTCTACTGGCTGTATGACCGGCCGATGGAGAACACACTGAATTGGATCCACGCCAAGTTTGCGAAAAATCCCGAGTTGGCCAAGGCCAACGAAATTGCCTTGAAGACTGGTTATAACTTCGCCGATACGACCGAAGTCTTTACCACTCACTACACTGTCAAACGCGCAAAGATTACTCCTGGTAAATACCGCAAGATCACCGGGAACGAAGCCACGGCGATCGGGTTTATCACTGCCTCGCAAATAGCCGGTCAACCACTATTCTACGGTTCGTATCCAATCACGCCGGCGTCGGACATCCTGCATGAGTTGTCGCGGCACAAGAGTTTCGGCGTCAAAACGTTTCAGGCCGAGGATGAGATTGCCGCGGTATGTGCGGCCATCGGCGCCAGCTTCGCAGGTCAGATTGGTTTGACGGGCACGTCTGGGCCCGGTGTCGCTCTAAAACAGGAAGCGATTGGCCTGGCCGTCATGACCGAGTTGCCATTGGTGATCATCAACGTGCAGCGTGGTGGTCCATCGACCGGGTTGCCGACTAAAACAGAACAGGCAGATCTCTTCCAGGCCGTATGGGGACGCAACGGAGAATGTCCGGCCATCGTCCTCGCACCAGCTACTCCGGCTGACTGTTTCCACATGGCCATTGAAGCGGTGCGCCTGGCGTTCAAATACATGTCGCCGGTTTTCTATCTGTCGGATGGCTACCTGGCAAACGGCGCTGAACCATGGGCCATTCCGGAGATAGAGGAGCTGCCGAAAATCGAAGTGAAGTTCGCCACTGATCCCGCGACGTTCATGCCTTACGCGCGTGACGAAGAAACGCTGGCGCGACCTTACGCATTGCCAGGGACGCCGGGGCTGGAACATCGCATTGGCGGCATCGAGAAACAACACATCACCGGTAACGTCAACTACGATCCTGAGAACCATCACCTGATGGTGAAATTACGTCAGGAAAAGGTTGACCGGGCGGCGAACGAGATTCCGCTGGTCGAAGTGATGGGCGAGAAGACCGCTAAAGTTCTCGTCCTGGGATGGGGTTCTACTTTCGGTTCGATTAGTTCAGCGGTGGAACGAATGCAGCGTGAAGGCAAGAGCGTCTCAGCCGCGCACCTGCGTTACCTCAATCCGTTTCCGAAGAATCTCGGCGAAGTATTGTCAGGGTTTGAGACTGTGATTGTGCCCGAGATGAACCTGGGTCAGCTCTGCACAATGATCCGGGCGCGGTACCTGGTTGATGCGGTGCCGTTCTCGAAAGTTAAAGGACGACCGTTCCAGATTCGCGAGATAGTAAGAAAGGTCGAAGAGTACTTGTAAAGGTAAGGAGAACGAATGAGCACGCAAAGTAACGGACATAGTGGCAATGGCAATGGTAACAAGCCGATCGTCGAAGCTGTCTCCGCTGACAGTGAGGTTGGCTCGGCTGTTTCGGGAAAGGTCGCGCCGCCGCCAGGGCAACTGAAAAAGGCCGACTTCGTTTCCGACCAGGAAGTTCGTTGGTGTCCGGGTTGCGGCGACTACGCAATTCTCAACAACGTGCAGAAGGTGATGCCCGAACTCGGCATCCCGCGCGAGAAGATCGTTTTTGTGTCCGGCATCGGCTGCTCTTCGCGTTTCCCGTATTACATGAACACCTACGGGTTTCACAGTATTCACGGGCGCGCACCGGCGATAGCCACTGGCATCAAGTGTGCGAACCCCGATCTCAGTGTTTGGGTGATCACCGGCGATGGCGACGCGCTCTCGATCGGCGGCAACCACTTCATTCATGCCATCAGGCGCAACCTCGATGTGAATTACATCCTGTTCAACAACCGGATTTATGGTCTAACCAAGGGCCAGTACAGCCCGACCTCGGAGTTTGGCAAGAAGACCAAGTCGACTCCCTCCGGCACGATTGACTATCCCGTAAATCCGCTGTCGTTAGCGATCGCCAGTGAGTCAACCTTTGTTGCTCGTTCGATTGATATCGACGTCAAACATCTCGGAGCGATGGTCGAAGCGGCAGCCAAGCACAAGGGCATCTCCTTCATCGAGGTCTATCAGAACTGCAACATCTTTAACGATCACGCTTTTGATTATTTCGCGGAACGATCGGTTAGGTCCGACAGGGTGCTTTACCTGGAACACGGCAAGCCCATGATCTTCGGCAAGGATCGCAAAATGGGTATTCGCATGAACGGCGCCCACCCGGAAGTCGTGACGATCGGCGAGAATGGAATTACCGAGAACGACTTGCTGGTCCACGACATCTATCTAAAGGATCCGTCAGTGGCGTTCATGCTGGCGCGCATGGAACAACCTGACTTCCCGCAACCCGTCGGCATCTTCCGTGCTGTTGAGCGCGCGACGTACGAAGACTTGATGGTGGACCAGATCGATGCAGCAATTGCTAAGAGTGGCCCAGGAAACTTGGAGAAGCTGATTAACAGCGGCGATACCTGGGTCGTCGAGTAATAGAGAACCCGGAGCGGCAGCTCTTGTACTTGGTGCTTCATACTTTGCGCTTTGTTTAGTTACGAACAAAGTACCAAGTACTAAGCACAAAGTACCAAGTAACCGCTTCGGGTTATGTATTTAGGTCAGCTTCGTTTCCGCTTCTCTGCCAGACGCTTCTTAAAAGCCGCTTCGCCTCCTGACTCCCCTTTTGGCGGCACATTCATCGCCGGTGTTGATGGTGAGTTTGTCGTTTGCGTCACTGCATCACCGCCAATGTGCTGTTCCGACTCGTCGTGAAACATCTTGTTGTACTTCCCGCGACGTCCTCGAATCGACGGAGTCTCTTTCATGATCTCGCGACCCTGGTCGGGATTACCGGCGAAGCCTGTTTGTTGCCCTCTGGGCTTTGCCGGACTTCCTACATTGTGTTGGTCCTTGCTGGTTCTCATGTCCCGCTCCCTTGTTCGTTCTTATTCTGGGGGCCCCTTTCCTGATGGGGGGCTAGCGACCATTTCAGCGCCGGCGGAGTGACCAGCGTGGTGACTATGACCATCATCACCACTGCGCCAAAGCTGGCGGCGTTGATTACAGGCACCGTGGCGCCGTCAACAGTCGGTAACATTAGGGTCGCGCCGATGCCCGCAAAAATCAACCCCACTTCGCCACGCGGAATCATTCCCAGCCCGACAACCATTCGATTTACGCCGCGCTCGAGAACACCAAGCGAGCAGATTTGCTTCCCGACAATTGCCGCCAGCGTAAGAAATAGCGCAAAGCCAAGGATGTCCAGACGAGCGAAGATTCGCAGGTCAACTTTCAACCCCATCAGCACAAAAAAGATCGGCACCAGTACCGTGGCTACTGGTTGCAGCAAGTCGTTCAGGCTTCGTTCTATGCGACGGTTCGCCGGTTTGTAATGAACTTCGTCTAGTATCAATCCCGCCGCAAAAGCACCCATGATCGGTGCGAGTCCGGCCTTTGCCGCCGCCCACGATAAGAGCAAGCAGAAAGAGACTGCCAGCGTGAGCAGTACACCTCTCGATTCGAACCGGCCCGCACCGCGAAGCAACCGAGGCATCAAGAACTGCCCGATCGCGATCGATCCGACAAGGAATAGAATTGTTTTCAAAGCGATTAGCCCAATTTCGAGAAGTGAAAGCGAACTACCGGTGGCCACTGCTCGAATTGCTCCCGCAATTACCGCGAGAATCAGGAGTCCAAACACATCGTCAATTACAGCGGCGCCAAGAATGATGCGAGCTTCTCGAGTTGCCAGCTTGCCTAGATCCTTAAATACTCTCGCGGTGATACCGACACTGGTGGCGCTAAGCGTGGCTCCCAGAAAAAGGTGGCCGAGTCTCGGC
>DATFRK010001031.1:0-2282 GCA_035263325.1 Pyrinomonadaceae bacterium
AAAACCCTCAATAAACACGGCCTATTAATGGTATTTTGTGTTCCTCAAAGCTGCGCAAAACAGTGCTCACAGAGGAGCCGTGAAAGACGAGCTCGAATGGAAATCTACAAATTGAAACACCTAACAAATCGCTGCAGCCAACGCCGGATGGCGCTGGCATGTCTGCATTCGCGGGTCACGTCACTGTTCCGGCGTGGCTGAGCTTTTGTCGTTAGGCGGCAACGAGCGCGCATGACGTCGAACCTCAACTGAACATATGAGCAACACACCTACATACACCTCGGAAAGTACGGCTAAAAGCCTCTGGCAGGAGTACCGCATTTACGATGACCGTCTGGAGTTCGATACCTTATTGGGGCGCCTGGCTATTCCGCTTGAGCAGGTCGAGAGGGTCGCGGTTTCGGAGTCCGAGGTAAAAGGTTTGCTCAAGGGCGACCTCCATCTCAAGGGCTTTCGCCCGGCCCTGAAGCTTGACTGGGCGAACTTCCTCGAACATGTAGTTCTGGACAAAAGCACCGGTCACTTGCGGCGAATACTGTTCACTCCCAACGATCCGCCCGCGTTCAAGAGAGCACTTGATGAGACGTTGACCCGTTCCGGCAAAACCAGAGCAAGTAAAATGACGGAGCCGCCTAACAACGATAGCGAACCCGGCCATCGTGCTCGGATTGCAGGTCACGCGTCTGGCGGGCCGGGTCGCTGAGCATTGGTAGCTAGCCTCATGCCCCAATGAAGCCAAATATTCGAGTCATACTTGTGCTGGCGGCCACGTTAATCGTGGCGGGAGCCGTATTCCGCCAGGAAAAGGAAATGGACCGGTTGCGCGCGATGATTGCGGAACTCACGAGTCTTCCGAGGGAGAGGGCCGCCATCTCGACGGTTACCAATCCGCTGCCTGCGGAGTTCGAAGAACTTCGTCGGGAGGTTGCCGAAGTCCACAGTCTGAGAGCCGAGATCGCGCAATTGCGCCGGGAGAAAGTGGAGATGACCGCACTTCAGGCGAGAATCGACAAGCTGGTTCTGGACGTATCTGAAAACCTCAATCGAAGATCCGATTTCACTGACTTCTTCGGCGACTCCAACCGTCCCACGGCAAATACATCTCCCCTGGTTTTACAAGCAAGCTCCCTCGCTCAATCGTCCCCCGAAGAGGCGGCGCGGTGGGTAGCTGCCTTGCAGCCGGGGAAAGATCAGGATCAGGCCGCGCTGGCCGTAATCGACCGCTGGATCGGCACCGATCCTTCCGCAGCCGCGTCTTGGACAACTCAATTTGGGGAGGGACCATTGCGGGAACAGGCCATGTCTGTCGTCGCTCGCCAGTGGGGGACTTCGCGACTGGAACGCCACCGCTGGCTGGCTGGAGACATTACCCGTCGGAGCGTCCAGAGACGCCGCGATTGGGGCATTCGTCACCAGTGCGGATGGCTATGACATTAAACTGGCGCTGGAGTGGGCAAATCAAATGGAAGCTCCCGAGAGCCGAGCCATGCGAGTAGAAGAGACGGCCCGGCGATGGCTGCGCGAAGATAATGCGGCTGCGCGCGCATGGTTGGAGAAAGCTCACTTGCCGTCGGGGGTGGCCGAGCGACTGTTGTCCGCAAAATAATATCGTCCACGCAGTGAAGATGAGATCCGGATGGAAAACTTGGGCTAACAAGGCACTGCAGCGAGCGGCGGCATCGCGTCACAGTTGCAATCACCGCGCCCCGTGGCCGCCGTCGCTGAGCTTTGCGTTAGTTGCGACATGAAGTTGCATTCGGTACTGGTGGCTGGCCGCAAGTCCTGACCAAGCCTGCATTTGCATTGACGGCCCGCCCGGTTCGGCTTTGCTGCAGCTTGAAGACGCCAGCGATTTGCCGACGCCGGCCGCCTAACCATGCGCGAGGCTGTGTGAAAACTCCGATTGAGTTATTTT
Organism: Pyrinomonadaceae bacterium; assembly: GCA_035263325.1. Lineage (GTDB taxonomy): Bacteria > Acidobacteriota > Blastocatellia > Pyrinomonadales > Pyrinomonadaceae > PSRF01. Next base: position 1,916 of record DATFRK010001031.1, read on the forward strand.
GGGCTGCGTCGCAGCGGACTGACATAATGCCAACCTCTGAAACGATGAAAAAACAAATCCACTTCTTCTTACTCACCGGCTGGTTGATTCCCATCGGAGTCGCGCTTATCTACTTCGGGCGTTGGATCACCGAGATCGTAGTGCCGACTCTCAAAGGCGGGAACTTCGATCAGCTCTACGATCTCCACCAAGTCAGGTATCTCGACACGACCTCAACATGTCTGGCCATAGCTTTCGCCTGGGTTGCCATCGGGGTATTTCGCTGGGCGAGGAGATACACCAATGTCGCCTGACACGTCGCTAAGCCTGCGTCGTAATCAACTCAACCTGAACAGAACTATGAAACACCAAACACAAAGGTTGAGAC
>DATFRK010001032.1:0-3235 GCA_035263325.1 Pyrinomonadaceae bacterium
GGGAAGGATACCGATCTTTACATATATAGGACGGACGTCACGACGGAGGGCGGGAAGTGATTGGGCAAACCACAGGGCTCCGAGTATACAACCGATGCCGCCAAACAGCAGTGTGTGTGGCGCCCCGATTCGATCGGCAACGCTGCCCGCCAGCAGACTCCCAAACGGCGCCGTACCCATGAAAGCCATCGTATAAAAACTCATTACCCGACCGCGTTTGTCCTCATCCACAATCGTTTGCAGCACCGTATTGCTGGACGCCATTTGCACCATAAAACCGAGGCCGGTAACGACCATCAACGAGAGCGACAACCACAGCACACGACTGAAAGAGAACGCCACCAGTCCAGCGCCAAATGTTCCAGCCATCAAGGGAATATACTTACCGAGTCCCAGCACACTTTTACGTGCCGCCAGGAACATTGCGCCCAGCAACGCCCCAACTCCCGAGAAGGCCATCAGCAAGCCGAGCGTGTTTGGTCCACCACGCAACACTCCATTGGCAAACAGAGGCATCAAGACCGTGTACGGCATACCAACCAAACTGACCAGGGCGAGCAACAGCAGGATATTGCGAATAGGGGCAAAATGACTGGCGTAGGTCCAACCTTCGCGCAATTGTTGGAACATATTCGCGTCTTGCGTCGGCCGCAACATGCGCGGTGTGATTCTCATCGCCAGTAATGACGCAATAACCGCGAGATAACTGATCGCGTCGATCATGAAGCACCAGCCTTCGCCAACGGCGGCAATAACAACGCCGCCAATGGATGGCCCAAGCAAGCGCGCGGCATTGACCATCGACGAGTTGAGGGCGATGGCATTGGCCAGATCCTCACGTTTGTCGACCATCTCCACCACGAAAGCCTGGCGCGCCGGCATGTCGAAGGCGTTGATCAGACCTTGAAAGATGCTCAGAACAATGACGTGCCACATTCGAATCAAACCACTCATCGTGAGCACTGCCATCCCCAGAGACTGCAGCAATGCAAGTACTTGGGTGATCACCAGCAGACGGTGGCGATTCCAACGATCGACCAGCACGCCGGCAAATGGAGCAAGGAGGAATGAAGGGATTTGGCCGGCGAAGCCTACAACGCCAAGTAAGAAGGCAGAGCCGGTCAGACGATAGACCAGCCAACTGGTGGCGATGCGCGTCATCCAGGTGCCAACTAGCGAGATGCTTTGGCCACTGAAGAAGAGGCGATAGTTCTTGTGCGCCAACGCACGCAACATGAACACCGGCCCTGACGACTTGGTGGTGCCTGGTGGCATAGGTGGATCCAATGACGAAACTGCAGGGGAAGTGGGGAAAGCTAGTGTACAGGGTGGGATTTACTTTCTCTAGTAGCGCTTGGGTAGCGAACAGTTTTCTTAAGGCAGATAACAAAATGAAACTCTCTGCGTCACCGCGACTCTGCGGTAGCGTTAACGCGAAAGATGGACTCTACCGCAGAGACACGGAGACGCTGAGGTTGCGCAGAGAACTTCTAGAAAGACGCGGAGACGGAGAAGTGGCGCAGTTTCTAAAAAGAGGCTGAGAAAACTCGGCAGACGAGTTTCCTGTTTGTTATCTGCATGCTGTTAGACAAAGGAGGAGGCTCCGTTCGAAAAAGAAAGTTGATGTCGTTTTCGAACGAACGGCTCACGGTTCGACAGGTCAAGGATCACTCACCTATCGAAAGAAGCTAGCCTGTTAACCTCTCTAAAGAACGATGAGAAGATGCCTTTAGAACCCTCTCTGGGCAGGCCAATTAGATAACCGAACGCGCCCACTGATAACAGAACAAAGTTCAACAATTCGACTGGAAACGACTGTGGCGCGGGAATGAAGTGCATGTCACTATCAAAAGGCTGCCTCATTTTTGTCTGCCTCCACGAAGATCTGATTCAGTTGACACAAAGATCAAACTGAAACACCGTTCAGGGTTCGTATGCCTTGAGGGATTGATGAATGGAGGTCAGTTGGTGCAGTGCGATTCCTGCTGCAGCAACATTCAATGCCGGCCTACGTTCTGGGAAAGCCGCAACCGTGATTCTTTCGTGTGCCGACTCCTCTGATTTACAGTGGAATTTTTACAGAAACGTTTCGTGTGTTTACCAATTGGATAACAAATGAGAAAAAAGATGGACCAATTCAAGAGAAAGAACAGATGGAATGTACGGTAACGGACAGACTGGCCTGCGGCAAAAAAATAACGCGGTAAAAGTGTGGATTCTTGAGATCGAGAAATGCTATAAGTCACCCCCGTAGAAATTCCTCACCCTTGGAGACAACTTATGCTTTTCAATTCCTCACGCGCTTTGGAACTGCTTCGCTTTGCCACCAATTCAAACACCACGAACTTCCGGGAAGGACAGGAACAAGCCATCCGTCATATCGTCGAGGGACGCAGCCGCTTGCTGGTTGTTCAAAAAACCGGCTGGGGCAAAAGTCTTGTCTACTTTATCGCCACTCGAATTCTACGTGACGCCGGTTTTGGTCCGACTATTCTGATCTCACCGCTACTGGCGTTGATGCGTAACCAGATTGTGGCCGCGCAACGAATGGGAGTCGTCGCCGCCACGATCAACTCGGACAACTATGAAGACTGGTCCAGTATCGAATACCGCATTGACCGCAACGAGATCGATATTCTATTGATCTCGCCTGAACGGCTGGCAAACGACCGGTTCCGGTCCGAAGTCCTTTCGCGCATAACAGCCCGTATTTCCCTGCTTGTTATTGACGAGGCTCACTGTATTTCGGATTGGGGTCACGACTTTCGGCCCCACTATCGTTTGTTGGAACAAATAGTCCGCACGCTTCCTGTGGCCCTCCGGCTTCTCGCAACAACCGCGACCGCTAATAACAGAGTGATGGCTGATCTTCAGAGTGTGCTCGGACCAAACCTGGAGATATCGCGCGGCGATCTTAATCGTCCTTCGCTAGTGTTGCAGACCATGCGCTTATCCAGTCAGCCGGAACGACTGGCATGGCTCGCGGAACGAGTCCCTGCATTGAAAGGTAGTGGCATTATCTACGTGCTGACAAAACGCGATGCCATCCAGGTCGCAAACTGGTTAAAGCTGCGCGGACTGGCCGTCGAAGCCTACACCGGCGAAACCGGCGATCGTCGGGCGGAACTCGAACAGGCACTGTTGGACAACAAGGTAAAAGCCCTCGTTGCCACAACTGCTTTGGGTATGGGATTCGACAAACCTGACCTGGCCTTTGTGATTCACTACCAAACAC
>DATFRK010001033.1:0-4073 GCA_035263325.1 Pyrinomonadaceae bacterium
TTCCAGCCGCGGCCCGCTTACTCAACCTCAAAGCGCAACGACTTGGCGATCTGGCTTTCTCTCGTTACGGTCAACCAGAAGGTTTGGAATTCTGGAAGTTTGTGCTGGCAGCTTACAACGGTGGTGAAGGCACGGTGGCGTTGGCGATGGGTCATGCGTATCGCGATGGCCTGGCACGAGCCCGCGCCCAGGGACTGGTTGGATACGACGCTGTGAGTTTTGCGCGCAGCTACGCATCACAATGGCAGAATCTGCGCGGCAAGAACGAGGATTCCCCGCTGGGACTCGCCGCCGCGAGATATTTCCCATCACTGGCGTTGCCGAAGTATTACGAGATTGCCAACTACCCCACGTCAATCGTCTCTCGTTCCCTGAGAACCAGAACCTGAGGATGTCTGTTTTGAGGGTCGGATAATGAGCAACCTCAAGGTCAGCCAACAATCCGGACCGCCGTCGACTGGTCCTCAACATTCCGGTCAATCTCATCCCGCCCACGCGGCGGGCAAATCTGCCGAAGCGCACGACCACCAACATGCTCATGACAATACGCCGGTGCGTTACCGCGAATTGCAGGCGCAGGGTGTGCAAACACGCTCGAAACTTGAGCGGGGCGGCGACAAGCAAAGTGGCAATCCCAAACAGTCAGAAGGTCCACAATCTGAGTCAAGTCATAGCGTCCATCTCAATACACGCGTGGATTCGGATTCGGTAGGAACTGAAATCCAGGCCAGCCTTCCCGCCCGGAGTTCGCGCTCAAGCGCAACTGTTCCGGCTTCGAGTCGCGGCCAGTCAGGCGATGACTTTCGTGGCAATTTCCGCGGCAATTTCCGCGGGAACTTTCCAGGCAACGAGGATGGGCCACAGGGCCGTAACGCCCAAGGTAACTGGAAGTCGACCCTGCAAACGTCGGGCAGGACATATGCCACACAAGAATCAACCTTCACCGGCGAACACGGCAACGTCAATGCGCGCTACCAGGACAGCTTTAACGCCTTTAAGAACGAATTGAACTCGCTTGGTTTCAAGGATCATGGCAACCCGCATGGCGGAGGACCGAAGCTCGAATCAAATTACAGCAACGGGATGGTCCAACGAGTCGCGGAGACCCTGGAGAACAGGTTGAATCACCCTGATGTCTTCAACCGCACGTCGCCGGATCGAGGAAGAGGAGAGGGTCCTCAGTTTCCAAATTTCAAACATCAAGGAGACGATCAAGGCCATCAATCCGATCACGATCACGGACACCAGTCGCGAAACAATTTCGACCGTACGCTGCAATTTGATCGGCAGTCGTTCGATAAGGCCGTCAGCCGGTTCAGTGATGTGGTTGAAAACCGGTTGCGAACCAACGATCAGCCGGCGAAATTGGCTCACCGTACCATCAAGGAGGTAACAGATCTCGCCAGGCTGACCGAGCGCTTCTCTTCTCTGGAGCGAACGGCCGGCGAGCCCGCGCGCCGCGCATACCGGAATGCGCTCGAGTTTCTGTTACCGGAACGGCGCTCGGATGATCGGTTATGGCTTGCGTCAGAACTCCTGCGGGATCTTAGCGGTGGCGCCTTTGGGCGGGCCGGAGGAATTGAGAATCCCTTTCCCTTGACTGGTCGGGCACGAATCGTAAGCGAAATGATCGAGTTTATGCGGACGCTCGATGCAATCGAGCAATTCGCGCAGGAGATAAGAACGGCCTTACGCCCGAACCTGGAGGGCGAGGTTTTCACATTGCCCCTGGGACTAATTGCCGACGATGAGGCGTTGCAGTTATTTCAGCGCCTGCTCGCTGAGCTTGGGCCGCAGCTGCCCGGTCTGGCGGGAAGGCTGGAAATCCATCGGTTGGTCGCTCAGCTGGGAGGGATGTTGTTGGATCCGGATGGTCGTCCGCTGGTGATGGCGAATGGGACTCCGCTAAAACTTAGCGAGCTACTGTTTCTGAACACGTTGCTGGACTCAACCAGCAGCATCGGGCTGGATCGATTCTCCCCAAGACTTGCGCCGCTCTTTGCTCAAGGTTTCGATGCGGTCTATTCGCTGATCGGCTTTGATGGCCGGGCCCTGTCGCTACCGCGATTCATGGCCATCCAGTCTCAAGTAAACGGGTATCAATTTGGTTGGGAGACCGGTGAAGCGCCGTTGAGCGAAGGCTGGATTCGAACGGCAATCGAGTTTTTGAAAGATTCTTCTTCGTTCGATCATAACGTGCTCGGTGAATCGCTCGAGGAAGCGCTCGTGGGCGACCGATTTCATCTCGTCGTGATGCGCGGGACCGTGGAAGATGGTCAAGCGGTGGCCGGCTCGTTCTCATTCGCTCGCGCCTACAACTGAGCCACTCCATGAAGAACAGCACTCAATACGATCTTAGATCGCTGCAGCATGAGCGCCACATGTTGGATCTCTACCGGGCAGGATCTGCCAGGGACTCGGCACTGTTGCCGCCACTGGCCAATGCGTGTTGGCGCGCGTCAGCCTTCGAATGGCGTCTCTCTGAAGACAGCGATGTAATTCGCGGACTTTGGCGAGAAGGAGCGCGAGCACTGGCGGATGGGTTCGTGCGCAGGCGCATGCGGGTGCAACAATCACCTGAGGAACTCCTACTGGCGCTGCACCTGGCACTTGCCTCGCGATCATTCGATCTAGTGGGACGCCTTACCCACATCACTACAGAAACTAGCGGACTTGAGCGAGCAAAAAGAGTCAGGTCTCGCTTACTGCTACTGGAAGCCTATCTCGCTATAACTCGAGAGATATTTGAAAACCGATCGGAATCAAGAGAAACAATCCAGCGATTGATCGATGAAGCAGTGGCAGAACTGGACCGCGAGGTAAGACGCGAACAGTTTGTCTCAACCAGGGAAGTGGCCTGGAGGATTGACGAACATGAACATATCTGCGCGTTGTTGCGGATAGTCGCCTCATTGCTCTCTGAGGGTGAACCAACAGCGGAGAAGCAAAGCCCAAAGATAGACCTCACGCTTGAGTCAAGCTTTGCGTCGTTGATGGACCGCGCTATGAAAGGCGTAGAGCAGTTTGTGGATGGTGAAGGCAATCACCGGCCGAAGTTCTATTTCTGGCTTCCTGGAATTGCTCTCACTGTTCTAGCAGAAGCAGCAGGACTCTCGCTTGAGTGGTTGCGTGAGAAGCACGGGGAGAAGAGTGGCGCTTATGCTAGGTTGCCTCTGAAGCTGGTTTTGAATAATTGAGGCCTTTGGCCTTCGTTCTTTGGTCTTTGTTCTTTGTTCTTTGTCCTTAGTGCTTTGTAGTCTGAACTCTGCAGAATGACAGCTCAAATCGCCGAGCAAAAACAAAGAACAAAGCGCCAAGTACAAAGTCCGAAGACCTAAGTCCCAAGACCTAAGCCCTAAGACCCAAGAACATTCGCAGCCGCAGCTACCTCGGGTAGGCTCGGTGCCGCCGATACTTGCGGCTGACGCATCGAGATCCGTGACACCGGCTGGACATTCAGTTCCGGCGTCAACTCCTGGTACGACAGCACAGCCAGCTGCGGAAATTCCAACTCCACCATCTTTCGCACAAACCTACGCAACTCCATGTCGGTAATCGCCACTGGCTTCTGGGCCGAGGGCGATAAATTGGCGAGTTCCTGCCGAAACGCCGCAAGGATGTCGTGGGCCAGGCTCGGATCAAGAGAAAGAAAAGAGCCGGTCGAAGTTCGCCGAATAGCTCCGCGAATCACGTCTTCAATTTCAGGGTCGAGCAAATAAGCAAACAACACATCCTTGCCGCCCGTGTAACGGAACGCGAGGTAACGCTTCATTGACGCCCGGATATACTCAGTTAACATCACAGGATCTTTTTCTATCCGTCCCCACTCAGACAACGCGTCGAGAATCGTCTTGATGTCGCGCATCGAGATACCTTCCTGGACCAACCTTTGCAACACGTCAGTGAACTGATGGATGCCGATGGTCTTGGGCACCACTTCCTCCACCAACTTGGGCACGCCGCGCGCAGCAAAATCGAGATAGGCCTGCGCTTCCTGGATGCCAATGAACTCATGTGCATGCCGGTGCATGACGCGCGATAGATGCAGCGTGATGACTTCAGCCGGTTCCCAA
>DATFRK010001034.1:0-4659 GCA_035263325.1 Pyrinomonadaceae bacterium
TGGTCCATCACACGAAGAGATTCGGCTTTCTCCAGTTTCTCGCGCAGCGTTTTCACTATTCGCGATCCTTTGCGGGCGTGCGCCGGTCACTCATCTCGCCTTCCAGGCGTGTTGGCTACCTATTAGCATCGCCGTTACTTCCGCTTGTGATGGCATCGCGCGTAGCGCGCAATGTGCTTATCGAGAAAAGGCGGTGCTACAGGCAGTTCGTTCTGGCAATCCCGTCCTTAACCGCATTCTGGGTGAGTTACGCAATAGGTGAGTTCGTTGGATATCTGCTGGGCCCAGGCTCAAGCCTGAGCAGAATCGAGTGATGCCGAGTGCGGCCTGCGAGAATGTCAGTCATCATAGCAGCTTGGAACGGCTCAACGGCTCTGCGGCAATGCTTGACCTCGCTGATGACTCAGGTTGATGCAGCGGAAGACGAAATCATAGTCACTAGTAACTTCGATACTGACGATCTTCAGGACCTGCTTTTCTCGTTCCCATCCGTCAGACACGTGAGTCTTGCTTCGGACACTGACGTTCCAAACTTACGATCCCGCGGGATCGACCTGGCTCGTGGCGACATCATCGCGCTATTGGAAGATCATTGCACCGTCGATCGTCACTGGTATGCGGAGATTCGAAAAGGTCACGAACTACCATATTCGATCATAGGGGGCTCGGTCGAAAATCACAGAGTCAAAAGTAAACTTTCCTGGGCTGTTTATTTTTACGACTATGGAAAGTACATGTTGCCTGGTGTTGGACGAATCTTCACCTCACTCTCAGGTAACAACATTTCATACAAGAGAAACGTATTGGAGGAGGTTCGTGACCAATATAAGGACGGCTTCCACGAAACGTTTATCAATCAATCATTACAAAGGCGCGGTTACGACCTCTACTTCATGCCCTCTGCAGTTATCTACCACAATAAGTCGTATGCACTGAAAAGTGCTGTGATCGATAGTTATCATCATGGCCGGCTGTTCGCCGCCCGCAGAGTCGCCAGACCTCAACTTGCTTTGCGTGCTTTTCGGGGGCTCGTCTCTCCACTCTTGCCATTCCTGCTGCCTAGTCGAGTTCTGATAACAACTGTGCGCAAAAGGAGACACCTCGTGGAAGTCGTCGCATGTTTTCCATACCTCTTCCTATTAATGACCGCCTGGTCTTGTGGCGAATTTTGCGGATACCTCCTGGGCGAAGGTGCAAGTGCGGGAAAGTGGAAGTAAAGCAATTCTGCTCCGAAGATCTGTTCCATTCTCATGCGTATAGGAGTCGATGCGTGCTGCTGGTCGAATCGTAGAGGTTTTGGCCGTTTCACAAGAGAACTGTTGCAGGCGCTCGTCGAGACTGACAACAAGAATGAATATTTGTTGTTCGTCGATCGCTCCACAGCTGACTCTTGTGACTTGCCCAGCGCCACCCCAAAATTCTTGGTTAAAACGGGTGTTTCCCCGACGCAGGCGGCTTCCGCTTCAGGACGGAGATCACTCGCAGATCTATGGGCTTTCAGCAAAGAGGTTTTGAAGCACCGGTTGGATTTGTTCTTTTTTCCTGCCGTGTATTCCTACTTCCCAATCATCAATCGAACAAAGGTCGTTGTAACGCTCCATGACGCTATTGCCGAACGTCATCCGGACTTGGTCTTCTCCAACAAAAGACTCAGAACCTTTTGGAACTTGAAACGAGAAGTGGCAGTACGTCAAGCAAACGTGATTCTCACTGTCTCCGAGTATTCGAAGCGGCAACTGATAAGCGAGTTGGGTTTGAGCGAAAATCGGGTGAGAGCCATTTCAGAAGCCGCACACTCCACTTTTAAGGTTTTACCGAGAATCGCCGCCGGGTTCAAATTGCCGTCTCGATATCAAGTCTATACCGACACAAGGTTCATGTTGTACGTCGGAGGGATCAGTCCCCACAAGAACCTGGGCGCTCTCGTTAGTGCGTTTCAGCGCATAACCTCCGATCCCTCCTTTGCCGATCTCAAGTTGGTGCTTGTGGGCGACTATGAAGATGATCCATTTCTCTCTGCTTATACTGACGTAAAGCGGAAGATCGTCGAATGTAACGTCGGAGACAAAGTCGTCTTTACGGGTTACGTTCCCGATCAAGATCTCGCGATTCTGTATAACGCTGCGACTCTCTTCGTGCTGCCGTCGTTGGAGGAAGGATTCGGCCTGCCTGCAATTGAAGCTATGGCATGCGGAACTCCCGTGGTGTGTAGCAATCGTGGTCCGTTGCCAGACCTCTTAGGTGATGCTGGCTGCTTTTTTGATCCTTGTAACGTAGAAATGATGACTGCTGTTCTAAAAAGCGTTCTGGCAGATGACGCGTTGAGAAAAACGATGCATGAGAACGCCATCAGAAGAGCTCCGGGATTCACTTGGGGCCAGGCAGCGAAAGACACCCTCCGAATCTTTGAAGAAGTCTGCGGACGGGCGTGAACCTATGGCGGAACTGCTCAAGTTCTGCATGATCACAACCTTCTATCCGCCATACCATTTCGGCGGCGACGCGATGTACATATACCTCCTTACCAACGAACTGGCGCGTCGCGGCCACCAGGTTGATGTTATTCATTGCAAGGATGCGTACATGCTGCTCCGGACCGATAACGCATTGGGTGAATTCCCCAATCACGTTAACGTACGCACTTATCCTCTGAAGAGCTGGGCAGGTTCTTTATCGCCGCTTCTAACTCAACAAACCGGCGTTCCGTTTTTTAAACGTCGAGCGATTAAGAGCTTGCTGAAGACAGAGGCCTACGACGTCATTCACTACCACAACACCTCGCTTGTCGGGATAACCGCCTTAGGTTACAGCGATGCCGTGAAGCTCTACACCACACATGAGCATTGGTTGGTCTGCCCAATGCATGTGCTTTGGAAGTTTGACCGTGAGGTTTGCACGACACGTAGTTGTACGCTTTGCCAGATACGGGGCGGCAGACCTCCGCAGCTATGGCGGCACACAAGTCTGCTCACAAGAATGCTGCGACATGTCGATTGCTTTATTGCGCCAAGCCGTTTCACTCTGAAAAAGCAAATCGAGCTTGGATTGCGGGTTCCAATTGTCCACATACCGCACTTTCTTCCGAAACGGGCAGGGCCGATTTCAGCGAGTACCAGCAAACAATCTCCTAACGGTGGCCGACCATACTTTCTGTTTGTCGGCCGCCTGGAAAAGATCAAAGGAGTTCAAAACCTGATCCCGATATTCAGAAAACGTAGCGAATACGATCTGCTTATTGCCGGTGCCGGCGGATACGAGGGCACCTTGCGGAGCCTGTCGGCAGGAGCTTCTAACATCACGTTCCTCGGCAAGTTGAATCAGCAGCGGTTGGCCGAGTTATACAGTGGTGCCGTTGCAGCCCTCGTCCCCTCCATCTGCTACGAAACGTTTAGCTTTGTGATCATCGAAGCCTTTTCCATGAAGACTCCTGTCATTGTCAACAATCTGGGTGCATTGCCGGAGCTCGTTGCGGAGAGCGGCGGCGGGATTGTCTACAACAACAGTGATGAGCTCATGCGAGCGCTCGATAGTCTGGCGAAGAATTTCAGCTTGCGAAACGAACTTGGGTTAAAGGGATACTCAGGCTACCTTTCACTTTGGACCGAGGACGCCCATATAGAGCAGTACTTGCAGCTGATCACAAGATTACGTGAACAGCGAAGGGCAGAACAGTTGTCATGAGGATTGGATGGAATGGAGATCCGCTCCCGCTTCTCACTTACCACTCCATTGATGACGACCGGTCGATTCTTTCCACAAGCCCTGCAGCATTCCGCCAACATATACAGTTTTTAAGCTCACACTCATTCCGCAGCATTCGATTATCGGAATTGGTTGAGCTACTCCATAAGAAACTGCCGTTGCCGCCTAAGCACGTTTGCCTGACCTTTGATGATGGATACCAGAACGTCTACTCGGATGCATTTCCCGTACTCGAGGAGCATGGTTTCACTGCAACCGTGTTCGTCGTCGCGGGCTACTGCGGCCGATACAATGACTGGCCTGGCAATCTGAGATCGTTGAAACGGGCTCCTCTGCTCTCTTGGAACCAATTAAAAGAGATGACGAGGTTCGGGATTGAATGCGGGTCTCACACCCTGACACACCCGGACTTGACCCGCATACCGGTCCGGCATGCCGAGGAAGAGATCATTCAGTCGAAGCGTGAGATCGAGGACAAGACAGGGCAGTCCGTGACCCTTTTCGCTTATCCCTACGGAAGCTATAACTCGGGTACTCGGGCAATAGTAAGAGGACACTTTAGCGGAGCATGTTCCACTAGATTGGGAAATGTCCGCACTGGAGCTGACCCGTACGCCATTAGGCGTATTGACTCCTGCTTTGTTTCGAATGTAAGACGATTCAGCAAGCTGACGACAAGCTCTCTCGCTGGCTATCTGCAGGCGAGACAGGTTCTCCGAGACCTGAAAACTCTGCTCTGACGGCGTCGCGTGAGCTCAAGCCGTAACGAAAAGTTTGCTTTGGATTCCTCCGTGCGACAGGCGCTGCGGGCCGTGACGTTTGCCTGCCCATTCTGTCGAGCCCCACTCTCGCAGCCGAATGAGGGTGAGTGTTACGGTTGCCAAACCTGTAAGAAAGAGTATCCGTCATGTGCGGGCGTTCCGGACTTTCGTATTTTTCCTGACCCCTTCTTCAGTG
>DATFRK010001035.1:0-8280 GCA_035263325.1 Pyrinomonadaceae bacterium
CCCAGCTGCCTATTCCTGTCCCCAGGGACTTTAGTGTTCCAGAATTCAGACTTCGTGCTGCGCCGTGGTGATGTTGCACTAATTCATACGCGAGGAACCGAGGTATGTGTTGTTCGTGGTTTAGCAAGTGCAACGCGAGTCGGACCACAAACTCCCCCGGCATCGCTTTGAGTTGTTTAGAGAACTCGCGTCGCACACCGCGAATCGCTGCAGTGTTTAGCGACTGGAGTGAATCTAACCGTTGTCGGATCTGGGATTCCAACTCCTCTAGTTCTTGAGTCCTCACGCGTCGATCCTTAGGTGACTGAATTGCCTCTACCAAAATCCCAGCACCTTCCACCAGGTAAAGCCCAGCAATGACCAAATGAAAATGGTAACCACCGAAGCAATCAAGCCGATCCACCACCACGTGCGTTGCTTGACGTAACCGGCACCGAAATAGATTGGCGCCGGCGTCGTGCCAAAATGGGTCAAAGAGGCACTCAGGTTCGAGAAGTAAGCCAGCGAGAGCACTGCCAGTTGCGCGGGCGCGCCGGCGACCAGGATCACGACGAGGAATGGCGTATACATTGCCGTCGCATGAGCGGTGATACTGGCGAACCCGTAGTGCGCGTAAAAATAGATCAACAGCAGCACTGCCAGCGCCAGCCACCACTTCCAACCAACCGTGAGGCCAGCCGCGGCCTCGGCAAACTTCTTTGTTATTCCAGTTTGCCCGAGTGCTTCAGCCATGCGAACCAGGCCGCCGTACCAGATGAACACCCCCCAAGCGGCTCGTTCATTCAGAATGTCATCCCAATCAAGTACACCACTTAACAACAGCACGCAGATGCCCAACATCGCCACGACGGCGTAGTTGATCTGGTGCAGTTGTGTCGTCAGCCAGAGTCCAGCCACGATCAGAAAGACCAGCAACATCAACTTTTCCGACCATTGCATCGGGCCCATTTTTTTCAACTCGGCGCGAGCAAACTCCGCAGCCGCGGGCGTGTGCTTTATCTGGGGCGGGAAAACTCGATAAACGACGAACGGAACTGCGAGCAAACTCGCTAGCGCCGGAACGATGGCGGCCAATGCCCAGCGTGCGTAGGTAAGCTCGATTCCAGTGGCCTCTTTTGCAAACTTCGCAATTAGTGGATTCGATGCCTGCCCCGTGAGCCAGGTCGCGCAAACGATGACGTCACATTGGTAAACAGCAGCCATGAGAAAGGCACCCAGGCGACGGGCCGAAATGCCTGGTCGCGATTCGTACGCTTCCGCCAGGCTCTTCGTGATCGGAAAAACTATTCCGCCTGCACGCGCTCCCGTGGACGGGATCACGCTCGCCAAAACGAGGTCGGTGGAGACCAGTGCGTAGCTCAGGCCAAGGGAATGGCGACCGATAGCCTTGATGAAGAGAAAGGCGATCCGCCGGCCCAGGCCGGTCTTGATCATTCCTCGAGAAATGAAAAAAGCAGCCAGGACCATCCAGACGATCGGATCAGCATAACCAGCCAGGGCTGCCTCGATCGGAAGCACGTTGAAAATTGCTACGGCAGTAACTCCCAGCAACACCATGGCCTCGCCTGGCAACGGCCTGACGATCGAGCCCGTAATGGTGGCCGCAAAAATCGCGAGCAGGCGCCACGACTGAGGAGTAATGCCGCTGGGAACTGGAAAAGCCAGGATCCCAAACACGACCAGCAATACCATTCCCCAGCGCAACAGCCTGCTTCGGAGTTCTATTTTTCCGGTTGATTCGTGTCCGGAGGTATCGGGAGGTAACCTTGATGGGTCTTCCACGTAATCGTCCTTACCGAGTGAACGACTAAGAGCGGCCCGATACTATTATGTTGCATTTGGTTACTCAAGAACTTTGCTGATGTGGCTAAGTGCCAGTCATTCGAGTCTCACGTACAGACTGAGCCTCATCAGTCTCAATTCTTCGGCCCCGGGAACTCATTGCCCTCCGCTCCAAAATCCACTTCGCAACGAGTGCCGCGTCTCGACCGACACCGCCCAACAATGTTGAAGTCATATCGCGTTGAAAAGGGAGCGCCAAAAAATAGAGACCGGGCTGCGACTTGACCCGCCCGAACTCGTGTAAGGGATAACCATCGTCAGCGAGGATGGGTAGGTGTATCCAACTGAAGTCCAGGCGAAAGCCTGTGCACCACAAGATGCTGGTAACATCAAGGACGCGACCGTCAGCGAGTCTTGGTTTGCCGTTGCTGCTAGCACCAACCGTGCGCCCTACTCGCCTGATTCCCGCCTTCAGCAGTTCCTTTCGCCTGATTCGCACTAGTGGTTGGCCATGTCCAGACCTGACAGACGCGTGAATCATGCGTCCTACTGGAGTTTTCAAAGTGAAGACACGCCTTCCAAGAAACCAGAACAGCCGTTGGTTTCCGAATCTGGCAAACGACGGCACCTGACCTACGTCTCGACCAGACAACCAGACCTTGTGCCCGGCGGCAGCCTCCATTGCCAACTCTGCGCCAGTGTTACCCGCTCCCACCACCAAGACATCGCCCTCGGGTAACTGCGCCGGATTCTTATACTGACCGGCATGAATCTGCACTATCGCGGGATCGAGCTCAGCAGCCCACGAAGGTACTCGCAACTTCTGATAGGGACCCGTGGCTACAACCACCTGCTCAGCCTCAAAATACTCGCGACCGTTCGTCATAACCACAAATCCGTCGCCCTGACGGTGTAGCGACTTAACGCGGGTGTTGAAGCGAATCGGCAGTTCTTGTTTCAGGGCATAGTCTTCAAGATAATTCGCCACTTCATCCTTGGTCGGAAATGATCTTGGGTCGCCCGGGAAAGGAATTCCTGGCAGCCCATCGTGCAGGACCGAAGAAAACAGCCGCAGTGAATCCCAACGCTTCCGCCACGAGTCACCGATCCGATGCCCACTCTCCAGAATTAGAAAATCGACACCTGCCTTTTTCAGGAAGTGACCGATTGCTAACCCAGCCTGCCCGCCACCAATAACAATTACACGCGCCCAGGAGCGTCGCTTCACAGTTCTATCCGGTACGTATTTGATTCCGTTGTATCTCGTCATTTCGACAATCCCTTTCCTGCTTGGCCCTTGACCTGTCCGGCCGCGTTTGATTTTTACGGACCAACTTTTTTCTTCCCGCTCGCTCGTGCAATAATTCCGGGATAACGCGGAGGACTCTTTTCGCCCTCAGTTGGTTGGGTTGCATGATTGTCGAGCGTGAACTAAAAGTCCTGCGCGTCAGGTTGAATTGTTTGTGAAAGTTGTGAAAGCCCCGGCCAAGCGTGACTTCCCCCATTTCGAGTTCGGGTCGTTTCGTATCCACGGCGGCGAAAGAACGCTACTCCGCGACGGTGCACTCGTACCCCTGGTTCCAAAATCGTTCGATGTTCTCTTTGTCCTGGTGGAAAACTCCGGCAGGCTGCTCGATAAGGAGTTACTCCTAAGCACGGTTTGGCCTGATACAACCGTGGCCGAAACCAGCCTCACAAGGGCCATCGCCGATATTCGCCGCGCCTTAGGAGAAGGCCCACGGGAAAACCGCTTCATTGCCACTGTCGCGCGACGTGGCTATCGCTTTGTTGCCCAAGTCACTAGTTCACTGACGCCCCCAGATGCGACAGTCGAGGCCCCGGTGGACTCACTGAGCGGAGTTCGCACCCTGGCAGTGTTGCCGTTCGACTGGCTGACGCGCGGTGAGGCTGATGGCTCACTGGCGGTGGGATTAGCAGACGCCCTGATTACTCGCCTAAGCAACTTGACGCAGATTGTCGTCAGGCCAACCAGTTCGATCCTCAGATATTCAGACGGAATCCGCGATCCGGTGGCGATCGCCGCCGAACTGAATGTCGACTTCGTCGTAAGCGGTGGTCTGCAGCAAGCTGGCGATGAAGTCAGAGTGACCGTACAGATGGTGAATCCGAAGGAGCAGCGTTTGGTTTGGGCGGATCATTTTGAAGAGACCTTAACTAATATCTTTCTGCTGGAGGATTCCATCTCAGCTCGGATTGCCGCCGCCCTGGCCTTGAAGCTTTCGAGTGCCGAACAAGAATCCCTGGTCAGGCGTGACACACAGAACAACGAGGCGTATCAACTCTATCTTCGGGGCCGTTATTTTTGGAGCAAACACACCCACGCCTCAGCCGATAAGGCAATCTCGTATTTCCAGCAAGCACTGGATCTGGATCCGGATTATGCCCGCGCCTGGGCGGGAGTCGCCGATGCTTACGTTCTGATTGGACTCTCCGGTGCATTGACGGGAGGATTGCTCGCCGGCGATCTCTATCCCAAGGCAAAGAGGGCTGCGCTGGCAGCAATCAATCTAAACACTCGTCTGGCGGACGCTTACGCATCACTCGGTTTCATCCAATTCTTCTATGACTGGGACGCCGCCAGGGCGCAAGACTCGTTCAACCAGGCACTCACGCTACAACCCCGCTATGCCATCGCGCACCACGGTCAAGCCTTGGTGGCGGGTTTTAGTGGCCGATACGATGAGGCACTGCTTTGGATTGACTCCGCCCTGGAGATTGAGCCGCTCTCACTTATCTTCAACGCAAACAAAGGTTACCTGCTGTACATTTCGCGTGAATATGACGCAGCTGTCGCTCATCTGAAGAAAACAATGGAGATTGATGCATCGTTTCCCCCGACTCATTACCGCCTGGGACTTGCTTACCAGGCAAAAGGTGCAAGTGTAGAAGCGATTCGGCACTTCAAAGAAGCGCACCAATTAACCGGCAATGGTCCCTACGCCCTGGGTGCCCTGGGATACATTCTTGCTTGCACTGGAAATAAGGACGCCGCCAAGGAGGTCCGGCGTAAGTTGGACGATATTGCGCAAACGCGGTATGTGGCCTCCACGATCAGGGCCGAGATCATGACGGGGCTAGGCGAATATTATGAAGCTTTAGGTTGGCTTAAGAGGGCCCTGGATGAACGGGTGGGAGCGCTGTGGACGTTTCGAGTAGATCCTCGCTTTGAACAACTGCGCACGGAGCCCGGCTGCCGCCAGCTACTGGAAAGCCTGCCGAGCTAACCGGAGTCAAGAATCCACTCTTGCGTTTCCTCCGTAAGTATTTAGCGAACGGAGCGACTACTAAGCGGTTCTAAATAAACGAGTATGGTGATCAAAAAAGCGCAAGACGTTAATCGAGAAGAGATTACCGACAAGAAGACTTATCTCAACCGTCGTTTGTTCATGCGGGCGGCTGTGATGGCGGGCACTGCGACCGCCAGTACGCTCCTCTACCGGCGCCTAAATCCGGCGCCTATTGAACTGCCTCCCGGGGAAAAGGTGAGCGGTGTGATTACGACCTCTGGCCCCGAGGCGTTACAGAGGGGTTTTACTGTCAACGAGAAACTTACGCCCCTGAACAACATTACGAACTACAACAACTTTTACGAGTTTGATACTACGAAGGGCGGGGTCGCTCGTGCCGCCCAGGGTTTCGTAACCAGGCCCTGGACTGTGTCAGTCGAAGGCCTGGTCAATAAACCAACGGTATTTGACTTGGACCAACTGCTCAAATTCCCACTCGAGGAACGTGTGTACCGGCTGCGTTGTGTGGAAGGCTGGTCGATGGTTATTCCCTGGGTTGGTTTTGAGTTGAACAAACTGCTGCAACACGTCGAGCCAACGGCCGGTGCTCGGTATGTTGCTTTCCAAACTTTGTTGGATCCAAAACGCCTGCCAAACCAGGCAACCGGAATTTTGCAGTGGCCCTACGTCGAGGGTCTTCGCCTTGATGAGGCAATGCATCCTCTGACAATTCTGGCTACCGGTCTCTACGACCAGGCATTGCCGCCACAGGACGGCGCGCCAATCAGGTTGGTGGTGCCCTGGAAATACGGGTTCAAGAGCATTAAATCAGTGGTCAAGATCACCCTGGTCGCGGATGAACCGCCGACAACCTGGAACATTGAAGCGCCAGATGAGTACGGTTTCTACTCAAACGTAAATCCAAGTGTGCCCCATCCGCGTTGGAGTCAGGCGACTGAACGCCGGATTGGAGAGTACGGCAGGCGCGACACGCTGCTCTTCAATGGCTACGGCGAGCAGGTGGCTAAGCTATATGAAGGGATGGATCTGGTTAAGAACTTTTAACCTTGGAGTGCGGCGACTCGTCGCCGCTTTGTGATCGCTGGTGTTTTAGAGCCGGATTGCAAAGCCCACTCCGAACAAAGCCATGGACGACGTCAAATTTTCTAAACTTGTAATTCTGGTTAACTCTCTTATTCCGTTGACGCTGCTGCTGTGGGATGTCTATCACAAGCGGGTAGGTGCGAATCCGTTGGAGTTTGTGACTCGCACCACGGGCATGTTGACGCTCATATTTTTGACTCTGACAGTGGCGATAACGCCGCTGAGAAAGATCTTTGCCGCCAATTCCCTGGTTAAGTTTCGGCGTATGGTGGGACTCTTCGCTTTTTTCTACGGCTTCCTCCATTTACTTACCTACATCTGGTTCGACCGCGGCTTTAAACTTTCGACGGTTGTGCCTGATGTGGCCCAGCGCCGATTCATCCTGGTGGGGATGATCGCCTTTTTCCTGATGGTACCGCTGGCTATTACGTCAACGAACAAGATGGTCAAGCGATTAGGGGGAAAGCGCTGGAGTCGCTTGCACCAGCTTGTCTACTTTGCAGCCGCAGCCGGTGTGCTGCATTACTGGCTGCTGGTTAAGTCGGATACCAGA
Source organism: Pyrinomonadaceae bacterium (assembly GCA_035263325.1). Classification (GTDB taxonomy): domain Bacteria; phylum Acidobacteriota; class Blastocatellia; order Pyrinomonadales; family Pyrinomonadaceae; genus PSRF01. Next base: position 6,688 of record DATFRK010001035.1, read on the forward strand.
CTGCCGCTGACATTTGGTTTTATTTTGGCGCTGCTACTCGTCTATCGCCTTTATGTGAAGTACTTTCCCGCCCGGCCGCCGGTCACCGGCGCGAGTCTATTCCCAAAACAATGACAACCACTTCGCGGTAACCAATGGGATATTCTAGAATGACCTCATATGTCGCAATACGTAGAACGCTTCTCCAGTCGGGTAGACAACTATGTCCGTTATCGTCCCGGTTACCCCACTGCAATAGTTGATCTTTTAGCTACTGAGTGTGGCTTAACTCCGCAATCGGTCATTGCCGACATCGGGTCGGGCACGGGAAAGCTTTCAGAGATATTTCTCGCAAATGGAAATGTAGTTCTCGGCCTGGAACCTAATGAAGGAATGCGCGCGGCCGCTGATGTCATCCTGGGAAAGAATCCAAACTTCCGGAGTATTAACGCAAGCGCCGAGGCAACGACGCTGCCTGCCTCCAGCGTCGACCTGATTACTGCTGGTCAGGCTTTTCACTGGTTTGACCTGGAGAAGACCAAACGAGAGTGGCTTCGCATACTCAAGCCGAGCGGCTGGGCAGTAATCATTTGGAATGAGCGACGCCTAGACACCACCGCTTTCCTACGTGACTATGAAGCTTTGCTCCTCAAGTTTGGCACCGATTATCAAACTATCCGTCACGAGAATGCCATTGACGGACTCAAGAGTTTTTTTGCCCCGAAATCACCAAAGCTAAGCTCGTTCGATAACGTCCAATTGTTCGACTTCGAGGGGTTGAAGGGTCGAGTGCTCTCCTCATCGTATACACCCGAGCCCGGTCATCCTGACTTCCAGCCTATGCTCGACGAACTGAGAGTCGTGTTTGATCGTCACCAACGTGATGGTCAGGTTAGTTTTGACTACGACACTCGAGTTTTCTACAGCCAACTCCAATAAAGAACCCAAGGCGGCAGCCTGGTTGTTACGGTCGATTCACCTTCATGAGGTTGAACCATAGCAACCCAGGCTACCGCCTTGGGCTCTCTATTTGGAGTTGGGCTTTTCGTCGTAGAAAAGAATATTGAAGACAAGCATTAGACCAGCGGCAGCGGCAATCAAGAAAAAGATCATCGCCAGACCAGGATAGCCCAAAATGCGGAAGGATGTTTCCACGCGCATGAGCATCGACGCGCCCACTATCAGCGCCGCCAGCACTAACCCCAGCGTGATCCGGTTTGCAACTTTCTGTAGTCCGTCGAGCAACACCTTTTCATCGATCGCATCAACCTTTAACCGCAAGTCGTTGTTGCCCACCGTATCGAGTATCTTGTTGACCCGCGGCGGCAACTTCTCGACAAACTCCTTGATATCGACGACCCCGGCCAACAGGTTGTTGGGCGCGACGCTCTTGAGAATATTGCGCTGCAGTATTTCCAGTGAACGCTCGCGAATTATCACGTTGGGATCAAACGTCGGGTCGAGTGTGTAGACCACCCGGTCCAGGTTCAGCAGGGCTTTGGCAACCATCGTGAACTCGGGCGGCAACCGGAACCAGCAATCAGCGGAGATTTTGGTTATCTCCAGTGTTACCTTGCCGGCATTGAGACGACTGAGAACCGCGTCCCTGTTTTC
>DATFRK010001036.1:0-2696 GCA_035263325.1 Pyrinomonadaceae bacterium
AAATGTTGGCTTTTACTCAAGGGGCCAACTTAACCGTCTCCGATTGAAACTTCTCCACCAGCGACGTCACCATTCTTGACGCTTCACTTACCGTTGCCGCGACTGTCGGACTTAAGCCCAGACAACCCTCCTCAGGACCGAATGTCTCAGGTTCACAGCCTACCAATAGGATCTTGTGTACCTTTCCGCCCATCGATTTGACCAGGCTCAACACTTTCATTGGATTCATGCCATGTGTTTCCACCGCCATTGCACTCGCATCAACTGTCTCCAACTCATTCAAGTCGGGCTCAATTGTGTACAACGTGCCCGGTGCCTCACCGCGTGGAGTGGCATCGACGAGGATGGTCACGTCATAACCGTCCAACAGCGCATATGTGAGGTCGAACCCGCGAATCCCAAAATCCCTCACCTGCACGTTCTCTGGCCAGAAACGCTGGCTCAACTCTTTTAGCACTTCACAACCAAACCCATCGTCCCCGAGGAAGATGTTGCCAATACCTGCAACCAGTATTCGCGGTGGCACCATTCAGAGTGTTCCTTCCGCGTCACAACAAAGGCTGAATCTCAGCCACAGAAAAAAAGAAGCGATGTCCTGGCTGACGCAACAGTCCCAGGTCTCGTCCGGGATCGTCGTCCACCACCACTGCTACGTGCGTCTTTCCTTCATAGTCCTGTTCGATCGCCTCGACTACTGCGGTCTTGCCAGTCAGCACCAGGTCAAAAACGTCTCCTCCCGATCGTGGCGCCAAACGCACGCGATCTCCCTTCTTCAACTCCACGCCACCAACTTCGATACTATCGAGAGGGGTCTTGTCTTCGAGTAGTTCCCACTCCCACTCATTCATCTGGCTTCCGCGTGCCTCCCTTCATGACTCCGTGCAGCTTCATGAATTGCTCGGCAGGTAGACTTTCTGTCCGTTCGAGCAATTGCCGAGCACGGCTGTCAACACTTCGCATCTCGCGTTTTTCCCCATCGGTCAGGCTCATAATGCGCAGGGTAAGGATTTCGTCGATCTCGGTACCATCAAAAAGTTCACCGGCACTCTCGGGCGCGATCTGGGGATAGTCGTAGAGAATGATGGGCGAAGACAACATACAGTGTTGCTCTCCTTCCGCGCCGACCAGCACCGGGTAAGTGCCGACGTTCGTACAACCGGTCACAGCCTCGTGGTAACGTTTCGGATAGTCCAGCAGTGAAACAAACTCGCCCTCTGCAAGGCTAAGAATGGTATGAGTCGATACAAACGACTGCATCAGCGCTTCGTCGCGCGTCTTTTGATCGGCAGCAGTTAAATCAGTCAAGTTCTGAACCTTTACTGTAAGACGGAAACATTGCCAATTGGTGATTGTCGATGGTCGACTAGTCGCGACGCTGTCGTCGACTTCAAGCCGAGTAGAAGAGATCTCAACAATTCCTTCGATCGCTTCTTGAGTTCGTACAATTAACCCGCTGACCTTGCCCGACCGTTCATCAACCAGCCATTCAGTAACTTTGCTGGCAGGAAAGTTGAACTTCACCACCTTCGTTTCTGAGCGCAGGCTACCAACGGTGAAGTCTGGAATAACAACCTCGCGCTCGACGGCTTCTTGCCACTTTTGCCACAGCTGGCCATTTACTTCGAGTAGTGGCGTCAAGCGGAAATGGCGACCGGGAAAGCCCGCTTGCAGATGGCCGCACTCACCCAGGGGCAACTGACAATCAGAAATTTCGGCGACTTCACGGAGCAACAAATGGAGAAACCGAGCTTTGACTTGCAGCCGGGTGTCCGAGTTACCAAGCACCAGACATTCAGTCTGCATCTCTGACGCCTCGGTGCCACGTTGTCCTGCGACGTAGGAAGGTGGACACACTGCACCAAAATTCCAGCGCTGTTGATTCTTCACCGCAGACGCCCGGTAGGGATACAAAATGTAGCCTTCGTAGAGGACCGCATCCGCGATCCTTTCGACGTCGATCTTCGAGGCCGCTGCTTTCATGAAGGCAAACTCCCTTCGACCGATACATCGTCGTCCAAAGATTTGCCCGCGGCCGGTATGATGCTCTCGATTGTCTGCTCCCAAGTGGGAATTCCTTGTTGAGTCTTGTAGCGCGACAGGCGATCAAACACATCTCGTCGCAAACACAACCAGGCAGAATTTGGATAATAATGGTCCATCATTTCCTGCCACACTCGAATCGGCAGTCGGTACCTGGCCTCTTTGTCCCACGAAATTTGTTCCACTTGTAGACCAAGATCCTCCGACTCAAAAAAGACCGTGCCGCTAAACATCAAATTCAGTGGCACTTCGCCGTCCTCAAGTCCGGCGAAGTACTTAGTTGCCGCTACGTTGAAATCGAAGGAACAGGGAACCGGTAACTCAACTATCGTATCTCCTTGAAAAGGCGGAACCGTGGTACTGGTGTGGGTCCAGAGCATCGGCCTCAGAGTACGACCCCAGCGTTCAGCTTCGCCAAAGAGATCGAGCAGGCGCTCTTGTTCACGAGGAACGTAATGTCGGCGCGGCGTTTCAATCTGTATCTGGCAACGCAACGCAACCGATTGAATACGCTGGCCGTCATCCAGGTTGGTGATGCGAAGCCTGAATGACAACATGGGCGCCACGGCAAACGTGATGGCCTCGGCACTTATTACTTCAAAGTTAAGGTCAGGCATGATGGTCCAACAAACCCAATAGAGAACCCTCTATTAGGT
>DATFRK010001037.1:0-2189 GCA_035263325.1 Pyrinomonadaceae bacterium
AGCTTAGGTAGTCTTTTAGAGCAGTTGCCTATAGCAGCCTTTCGTGCAACATTCCACTCGCCGCAAAGGAAACCCGTGATTGGGGCCACGGTGAAAACCGAATAAACAGCGCGTGCAAGCCTTTGTGGTCCCCCCAGGAGAAACTTTGTAACTCTTGACAGCGAGAGTGTTGGTGTTTCGGAGCAAGCCAGGCACTTGTGCAGAGATGTGTCCGCGTGCCATTCGGGCATCTCGGGCTCGCCCCCGCTTGTACTGGCCCCCACGTCCACAAGCCGCACAAAACGCAGTCAGCGTCGCGCCAAGCGATTTTGTCGATACTCCGCGAAAAATCTAGTTCTCATCCGTCTCTCAACCCGGGTGCTAACGCCTGTTTTACCGTACCCTCACCTGACGGCAACCATCTTGCGATCTTGGACCACAAACAAGCGATTAACATGTGGATGATGAAAAGCTTTTGAATCGAGTCCTGGCACTCCGAATGCCTCGGAATCGTGGTCGGAAGCGTAAGCTGAGGGGAAATTACCTTATCAGGTTCGGACTTGCAAAAACAGTGCAGTGCACAATCCGCTGTCGCGCGTCGAATCCGGGCTAGAGGCTCTATCGTAGAACCACCGAAGAGCCCCGCTCCAAAAATCTCAGGGATAGTTGGTGAAACGCGCTCATCTTTGCCTTTGGGTTGACGCTCGCGCTCGTCTGCTCAAGGCTGTTTCGCCGCGAACGCCTTTTCAATAAACTGCACAATCCGCTGTCGCGCGTCGAATCCGTGCCAGGGTTCGGTCGTAGAACCACCGAAAAGGCCCCGCTCCAGTGGAGAATGGTCCTCGCGCGGATATTCTACGAGTTCAACGGCAACTCCCATTTGCCGTAGAGCCCGGTACATTTCCCGTGATTGACCTGGAGGATCAACTGAATCCTCTTTGCCCTGCAAGAGGAGAAAAGGGGTGCTCGCCTTTGACACGCCGGAGAGCGGGCTCTGTCGCCAGGCATCAGCAAAGTGCGCCCACGGCTTGCCGTAAAACCAGCGGTCATACCAGGAGTCCTGTTCGGTGCCATATTCGCTGAATTGATCGATTACGGGGGCGCCGCTCACAATGGCCTTGAAACGGGTAGTCTTTCCTATCGCGAAACCAGCCATCTCGCCTCCGTAGCTGTAGCCGATCAGCGCCAGCCGCTCCGCATCGATCGGGTATTGCTTGAGAACGGCGTCCAAACCCGCCATCACGTCGCCATAGTCGCCGCCGCCGAGATCGTTCTTGTTGGCAGCCGCAAACTCCGGGCCGCGTCCCGTGCTTCCTCTCGGATTCGGGCGCAGAACAGCCCATCCTCGACCGACCAGAAAGTTGACAAATGGGGAGTAATCATCATGCCATGCGCCTGTCGGTCCGCCATGAATCAGCAGAATGAGGGGAACGGGTTGACCACTCGACTTCTCTGGAAGTTGAAGCAGGCCTTCGATGCTCAGGCCCTCTGAATTCCAACGCACTAACTGCGAGCGTGAGGCTTGCACATTGGGCGGAGTCAGAGACGGAATGGAGAGGGCCCGCGCCGCATTTGCAAGCGAAGACGTGAAGTACAGGCCACCGGGCTCAGTACTGCCGCTGGCTAAGTAAACCCATCCGTTGTGGCGTTCATTGGTATTGAGATCGTGCGCCACCGGAGCAGCGAACGCGATTGGTTCCGTTTTCCCTTTCGAAGGACTGAATCGGACAAAACCTACCTGCACACTATTTTGGACCGCTTGCAAGACAGTTCCGTCTGCGTCCGGGATAGGAGTCTCGTTGCCAATTGTGTTCTGAAACGTATGACTGAGATTCCGGACTTTGCCGTCGGCTACCGAGAACTGATAAAGGTCCACGTATCCAGGAGGTGCTTCAGCTTCAGCCTGAGCTAAGAAAGAGATGTTGTTGCCGTCAAGACTCCAAGCCGTACTGCGCGTAGTCGGAGGAAGTGGGAGCTTGGTTGGCTTCTGCAAGTCAGTCGTGAGTACAAGCCAAATGCTGCGCGCGGGTCCGAGATCGCTGGCGCTGTTCGGTTCTTCGACTTCTGCAAGCAGCCGGTCTGCCTTCGGGTTCCATGAGACACCGCGCAGGTTGGGCGGGACGGCGACGGGTGTTAGTTTACTGCTGCCAGGTTCAAGCAAGTAGAGTCTGGTTCCGTGCCGCGCATGATCTATCCAGACGGCATCGGCT
>DATFRK010001038.1:0-3734 GCA_035263325.1 Pyrinomonadaceae bacterium
CCCTAACTGCGATTCACGATGTTGTGGAGGAATCCGCTAAAAAGCTCGCCGGAAAGCACGGTATGTCGAGTGTGCGAAGTCCTGGTGAGGTGATCGATTCCTGCGACGCAATCTACATTACTACTCCCAACACGAAGCACGTGGCCCTGGCACTGGCGGCTGCCGCGGAGAACAAACACGTCTTCTGCGAAAAGCCCCTGGCCACCAACGTGGCTGACGCAGAGGCGGTAGTGGAAAAGGCAAACCTTAGTCGAGGTATCTTCCAGGTCGGTCACAACCGCAGGTTTGCCCCTGTTTATGCGACGCTGAAACAGATGCTTGGCGAGACTCACCAGCCGCATTCAGCGCACGTGAAGATGAATCGCGGCGAGTTACTAAAACCAGAGTGGACCGGCGACCCCAACACCACTGGCGGTTACCTCTACGAAACCCCGATTCATATGCTCGACATGATGCGATTCTTGTTTGGCGAGGTGGAGAGTTTGTATGCCCTCGGGTCGAAGCATGAATACGCGGAAACAGACGATTTTTCGGTGTTGTTGAAATTCGCTAATGGCATGCACGCAACCCTTGCGTCTGCGGCTGACGCCAGCTGGCTTTTTCCTTTTGAACGGGTAGAGGTTTTCTGTCACCACGCGACGATCGTCACCCGCGAAATGGAAAGCCTGGGCTATAGCAGCAATCTTGCCGGACACTTCAGCGAGCAGTCGATGCAACAACTGCCCCGAGATGAGAAGTGGGGCTACGTTCAAGAGAATCGAGCTTTCGTCGATGCGATTGTTAATGGATCGGCGCCACCGGTGACTGCATTTGATGGCTTGATGTCGGTAAAATTGGTCAACGCCGTTTATGAATCGGTTCGCTCGGATGCACCCGTTGCGATTCGTTAGGTGGCCTCCGTGCAGGTAGCTCGACTGTCAAGGAGGCCCTCGTCTGGGGATACCAAGCCCCTCCTTGACAGTCGGGCTACTGCACATGATTAATCTCCTCATGAAAAAACGCTGTGACTGGGCCAAGACCGAACTTTCCATTGCCTACCACGACGAAGAGTGGGGCGTACCACTACACGACGACACTCGTCTGTTTGAGTTTCTCATTCTCGAGGGAGCACAAGCAGGACTAAGCTGGGAGACGGTGCTTAAGAAACGCCAGAATTACCGCACCGCCTTCTCTGGGTTTGACGTCGACAAAGTGGCTCGTTACCAGGCAAACAAGGTGGCTGCGTTACTTAATGATGTTGGCCTGATTCGGAATCGGCTGAAAATCGATTCGGCCATCAGCAACGCCAAGGCCTACCAGCAGGTGCAGAAAGAATTCGGCAGTTTCGACACGTATGTCTGGCAATGGGTCAACGGCAAACCCATCAGACGAAAGCGTGGGCAAGCGGTGCTGGCACGCACCGAAATCTCTGACGCCCTCAGCAAAGATCTTGTGAAGCGTGGCTTTCGCTTCGTCGGCTCAACCATCTGTTACGCATTTATGCAGGCAGTAGGCATGGTTAACGACCACAACCTCAACTGCTTCCGTTATCGAGAGATTCAGTAAGCTTTCAGATCTCGGCGCTCTAGCTACCTTTCTACAAGGATGCGGTATGACACCTCGATTGGTCGCTCTGTTACTACTGGTGCTCTCCTTCGTCTCGGCAAGTTGTCAGAACTACACGTCTGGCCTGCAACAAACAGTAAAGCGGGCGGATGAGACGTCAGCCATTGCCGCTCTCCGTTCCATCTCAATCGCCCAACAGGCCTACACAGTCAGCAACAGCGGCGAATTCGGTACTCTCAAACAACTCATTGAGGGCGGCTTTCTGGACGCGCGGATGGCTTCTGATAAGCCGGTGAAGGATTACGTGCTTAGCCTGAAGGTCACGCCAAAGAATGCGGACCCAGCCGGTTCTTACACCTGCAACGCCGACCCTGATGCTACTGTGACTGCCGGCAAACACTACTACATCGACTCCTCGTCAAACGTGATTCATGTTAACGAAACTCAACCCGCAACCTCGGCTGATAAGTCGATTGAATAAGTCAAGGTGTAAAAGCAATGAATAAGATCAATGTGACGGAAAAACTTTCGCAAATGAGTGACTATTGGAATCCACGCATCGCCGGGGAACTTAATGGTCAACATATAAAACTAGTCAAGTTCCAGGGACCATTTACCTGGCATCACCACGACGTCGAAGACGAACTCTTTTTAGTGGTGAAGGGACGATTTCGCATGGACTACCAGCAGTCTGCCGGCAACGAATCAGTTTGGATTGAAGAAGGTGAGTTCATCATTGTTCCCAGGGGTGTCGAGCACTGCCCGGTGGCGGAGGAGGAGTGCCACGTACTGCTCTTCGAACCTGTCAGCACCCTGAACACTGGCAATCAGGAAAACGAGTTTACGCGCAAGACGTTGAGCAACATTTAGTGGTTGTCGATTGCCAATTGCCGATGGTCGATTTTGCTCGATTCGTTTAGTCCGAAATGGCAATTGGCAATTGGCAATTTTTAATGCGAGTATTAGCCCAACCCAAACTTGGAGGTCCCCATCGTGAAGTTGAAATCTTCTCTTTTACCAGCCTTGTTTATTGGCTTGGCGTTGCTTTCCAATGTCTTCGCCCAAACAAGTGCGAACGTGACCACGACGGACAGTGCTGAAACCGCCGGCAATACCAATGCTCGTTCCTTACAAAACATCGCCAATTCACTGTCAAGCTTGCCCCAGGCAGACACCGTGATTTACTTCAGTCCCCAGCGCATTCTGAATGAGGCGGCGCCAAAACTGATGGCTCCCGCCGACACGACGAAAATGCGCGACGCGTTCAGCGAACTGCAAAAAGGGCTTGGCATTGACCCGTCAAAACTTGACTACCTGGCTATTGCGGTGCGTTTCAACAAACCAACCGGGGATCTGAGTTTTGTTGCCCCGGACGTTCTCACTGTCTTCAGCGGAGACTTTAATGCAGCGTCCTTGATTAATAACCTCCGTGCCTCAGCGACTGATCTACAACTGCGCGACGAGACATATGGCTCTAAGACGCTAACGCTGATGACAATTGAGGACATCGCCGAGGAGGCGCAAACAAATCCTTTACTGAAGTCGTTCGTCCAAATCGGCATAGCGCCGCTGACCACAAACACTTTGGCAGTTGGCAGTGGTTCATATCTCAAGCAGGCGGTCGATGCGGCGGACGGTAAAGGACAGATTAGCAGTGCCACCATCACGTCGCTGCTGCGCGATCCTAATACCCTGGTGAGTGCGGCAGGCTATCCACTGACTGCTTTTGGCAAAAGTTTCGGACTAATGGGAACTGAAGCAGCGCCCCGCGACCCAAAATGCTTTACGGGCTTTGGCAACTTCTATGCAGGTATCTCGATGGGGGCAAACAGTTTCAGCCTTCGCGGCGCTATGAACGTGGACAATCCTGACACGGCGAAGATCATGAACAGCATCCTGCTAACACTCTTGCAGCAAGTGGCTGGAGAATTGGCGGATCAGAGCGTACAAAACGTGCTCAAGCAGATTCGCATGTCGGCAAAGGAGAGCGAGATCGTTTGGGAGGGAGACATTCCCAATCAGCTTGTGGCTGATTTCATCAAGGAAGCCATGAAGCCAGCTCCTCCTCCACCAGCAGCAACCGCAACTCCCGGAACGACCACAGCACCAGCGGCATCGCCCGCTACACCAGCAAAGCCAGCCAGGCGACCTGTAAGGAAGAGACGCGCGCCGGTTAAGAAGAGTGGATA
>DATFRK010001039.1:0-6186 GCA_035263325.1 Pyrinomonadaceae bacterium
AACAGGATCACTTTGCCTTTGCCGTTCAGTAACTGGCCCAGTCGATCAGCAGCCAACATACCGCCTTTACGATTGTCGGTAGCGACGAAACTCGCGATGTCGTTTGACTCGAGGCCAGAATCAATAATTACCGTGGGGATACTGACTCGCTTGGCTTCCTCAACCGGGCGTACGAGTGCGCGGTTATCGAGTGGCGCCAACACAATGCCATTCACTCCTTGCGAGGTGAATCCTTCCACGACTTGAATCTGCTGCTCGCGATCATCCTCGCGCAGCGGGCCCTTCCAGATTACTTCTACCTCGTTACCCTGGGCCGCGAGTTCACTGGCCGCCTTGTTGCTGCCGGCGTGGATGCTCTTCCAAAACTCGTGCGTTGTGCCCTTGGGGATTACGGCAATAGTGAACTTTTTCTTACCGTCGGATGAGACTCCGTTTTTCGTACAACTGAGGGTCACGATACCGACCAAACTCAACACCACCGCGGTCAAAACAGATCTGCGCATGTTCTTTTCCATTCTAGGCTTTGGATTGAGCGAGCTTGGCCACACCTTCTTCGGCAGCGATCACCGGATTTCCTAAACCTCCGATACCTTCGATCACGACATCCATTTCATCCCCGGGCTGGAGAAATACCGGCGGCTTGCGCGCGAAACCTACTCCCGGCGGTGTGCCCGTCGCAATCACATCACCAGGTTCGAGGGTAATGGTGGCCGAGAGAAATTCGATCAACTCGGGAACACCAAAGATCAACTGATTCGTATTTGAATCCTGCATCGTCTTCCCGTTTAGTATCAGTTTGATCGACAGTTTGTGTGGATCAGGTATTTCGTCGGTGGTGACAATCGTTTGGCCCATCGGGGCAAACGTGTCGCAAGACTTTCCCCGTTGCCACTGACCGTCCGCAAACTGAAAGTCGCGCGCACTGACATCGTTGAAACAGGTATAGCCGAGCACATAGTCGTACGCGTCAGCGGCACGGACGTGTTTCGCGCGGCGACCAATCACGACTGCCAGTTCTGCTTCATAGTCGACTTGTTGACTGGTGGAGGGGACTGCCACGGGTTCGCCGGGCGCAATTACAGCGGTGGGAAACTTGGAGAAGACCACCGGTCGCTCGGGAATCGGCATGTTGCTCTCAGCCGCATGGTCGCGGTAGTTAAGGCCAATGCAGATCACCTTTCCTGGCCGCGGAACTGGCGCGAACCAGTAAGCGTCGCTGCTCTCCACCACCAAACCTTTATTAATTGCCTGGTCCAGCGCCGCGGCATCTCGTCCCAGTTGAATTGCAGTCTCGCGTGACTTCTGAAACCACTGGCCATCCATATCGAACCAGGCGAGTGGATTAGTGGGACGATCCTGTGGCTCGAACAGACGCTCGCAATCCAAGCGGTAGCCGAGGTCTTTCTGTCCGTCATACAAAATGATGCCCATCCGGGGCACCCGCCAGTTTGAATCTTCAGTGCTGAAAGAGATTATTCTCATGTGCTCAATGCTTCCCTGAAAGTAATTAGATCATTGGTCCAACCATTGGTCCAATGATTGGTCATGTATCATTTGACATTTATCATTCGACAATTAGCCGAACCCAGTGGAATGCGAAACAATGTCAAATGATAAATGTCAAATGATATATGACCAATGACTCGGTCTTTTCATCCTTCTGAAAGGCTTCCGTCATACACAATCACGTAAAGCTCCTGCGGACCATGAACCCCAATCGCCAGGGTCAACTCGATATCCGCGGTACGCGAGGGCCCGGTAATAAACGTCACGGCCGGACTGATCTCTTTATCCCGGCGCAACATGGCCAGTGTTTCACCCAAAGTCTCACAAATCCGCGACGCTTCTACGATCGCTATATGCACTGGCGGCACCAGTGAAATCAGCCGATGTCGTTCGCTGGCGGAATCGAGCACCAGGGTTCCTGTTTCTGCAATAGCTCCCTGCACGGAAGTGATCCCTACATCAAAATGAAACAGGTCGTGGGCGCTTGGAGTTACGGCAAGTTCATCGACCTCAATCGTTATCAGTCGCACCAGGCGCTCGATTTCCGGCTGGTCTGACACGGCGAGTCGCCTGCCTTGAAGCTTGGTGGCTTGTAAATCACTAATGATCTGGGAAATCGCCCGCACAACATCCAGTTCACTGTGAACGACAAGACAGTGACCATCCACAGCTTCCAGGTTCTCCTTAAACAGCTCTACTAGCGAAACAGCGGTGCCATTTGGCGCTGGTGAGGCTGCAGCTCCCTTGGCCACATGGTGACTGGCGCGCTCAATCGCATCGCGCGGCACACTTTCCGCGAGGTGCGATCGGATCGATCGCAAAATAGACGCGCGCGCTTCGTCGTGCGGCAAACTCGTCACTTACTTTCCGCCTTTGGCCAATTCATTGCGCCATTGTTCACGAAAACTGCGGGCTTCGAGTGGACGCAGGTCGCGGCCACTCGTCCAGCCAATCAATGGCGCAGCAAAAGAGTTTACTTTTCCAATCTTCCCGTCTTTTACAATTAGTTTCTGCACCAGGCGTCCCATCCCGGCGCTGGCTTTATAAAGCCATGGTCGGGTCATAACCTTGGCCCACAACTTAAACGCGAGCCGCTCGGTTGCCCGGCCATCACTCTTAGCCGCACCAGTCTGTTTTTCAGTGATTTCGCTACGCAGGTGCAGCAACAATCTTGGAATATCAATCTTCACCGGACAGACTTCCCGGCAAGCACCGCACAAACTGGAGGCGTAGGGTAGTTGTGCAGTCTTCTCAATGCCCATCAACTGCGGCGTGATCACGGCCCCGATCGGGCCGGGATAAACCGAGCCGTAAGCGTGACCGCCGATCTGCTGGTACACCGGACAGGCATTCAGACAGGCGCCACAGCGAATACAAGCCAACGATTGCCTGGTCACCGGGTGGGCCAACATCCGCGAGCGACCGTTGTCAAGCAATACTACATGCAGCTCTTCGGGCCCTTCATCAGCAACGTTCCGTTTGGTTCCGGTGATAAACGACTGATACGTCGTCAGGCGCTGACCGGTACCAGAACGGGGTAGCAGCTTCAGAAAAATATCCAGGTCAGCAAAGCGCGGCACTACCTTTTCAATCCCCATCACGGCGATGTGCAGGCGCGGCAAACTTGTGGTGAGTCGGATATTACCTTCATTCTCGACTATCACAATCGTACCCGTTTCCGCGATGCCAAAATTGACGCCACTAATGCCAATATCGGCGGCGGCAAAACGATCGCGAAGCGTAGCGCGAGCAGTGCTGGTCAATTTTGCGACATCGTCGGTTGGGGGCATGCCCAACTCTTCGGTGAATAGTTCGGCGATTTGCTTCTTTGTCTTATGAATGGCGGGAGCAATGATGTGCGACGGCGTCTCTTCAGCTAATTGAATGATGTACTCGCCAAGATCGGTTTCCACCACCTGGAGTCCCGCTGCTTCGAGGGCATCGTTGAGATGCGTCTCTTCGGTCGTCATGCTTTTACTTTTGACGACCGTACGCGCTCCGCGTTCCAGCGCTAGTCCGCTGATGATCGCATTCGCTTCCGCCGCATCGCGGGCCCAATGGAATCTGGCACCGCGTTTTTCAGCTTGCCGGACAAACTCCTCGAGATACTTATCCAGGTGCAAAAGTACGTCATCTTTTATGGCCCGCGCCTGGGATCGTAAATCTTCCCAGTTGCTCAGACTCGCGGCCGCAGCCAGGCGACGCTTGCCGAAAAGTGAAGTGGCATTGCGTAGCGCACCGCGTAACTGCGAATCAGCTAACGCCGCCTTCGCATTTTCATCAAACGTTTCGCTCGAGAGATGATTCATTTTTGAGTGCGGCGACTGGTCGCCGCTTTCACTCTTCGCTTCACTGAAACTCTATTCGATCACAAAGCGGCGCCGACGCGCCGCACTCCAAAGGTCACTGTGAAGCAAGCAACTCAGCCAGGTGCATGACGCGTACTTTGGATCCGTTGCGCGACAACCGCCCACCTATTTGCATCAGGCAACTCGCATCCGCCGCCACCACCGCCTGCACCCCGGCGCGCTCAATGGCCTCGATCTTCTGGTCCAGGATGGCGACAGAAATCTCCGGGTACTTAACCGAAAACGTACCGCCGAAGCCACAGCAGGAATCGGCGTTGTCGAGCTCGACAAATTCAGCGCCGCGGACGTGACGGATCAGGGAACGTGGTTCACGCTTGAGGTTCAGGTCGCGTAAACCATGACACGCATCATGCCACGTCAACTTACCATGCCAGGTGGCGCCTACATCTTCCACTCCCAGCACTCTCACCAGGAACGAACTGAGTTCATGGGTGCGCGCGGCAACTGCCTGCGCTCGCTTCAACCAGCCGGGGTCATCAGCGAACAACTCAGGATAATGATGGACCATCGCGGTGCATGATCCCGAAGGGCTGACTATGGCTTCGGCGTTACTTTCTTCGAAGATACTAATAAAACGTCGCGCCACTTCGCGAGCCTCAGCGCGGTAACCGGTATTGAAGGCTGGTTGCGCACAGCAAGTCTGGCGTTCGTCAAATTCCACTTCACAGCCAACTCGCCGCAGCACCGCGACGGAGCTAGCGCCCACACTGCTCCAGAGTTGATCTACCAGGCAAGTGACGAAAAGGGATACTTTCATTGGGCTTGGGTCTTTGGCCTTTGGGCTTGGTGCTTTGTACTTGGTGCTTTGTTTGCCGTCGTAGTTTCGATTGTAGACGAAAACCAAGAACTAAGAACAAAGCACAAAGCACAAACCGTCAAATAACCACCACACCCTTCACGTAATCGGGGTGATTCATTTCACTCCCCAAAGCAGTGGCCACTGATTCGAACGAGTTGTACTCGTGAGTGATAAGCGGGTTGACGTCAATCTGCCCCTGCTCAATCAAATTCAAAGCCCGAGTGTAAACCGACGGGCGACCGTCCTGTTCAAAGCCTCCGGAGGCACCGACCGAAGCGACCAACACCGGTTCTTTGAACATTACATTATTCAGGACGCTAAGATCAGTGCCGGCATGGCCGTGGCCGTAAAGTAACACGGCTGCTTGTTTGCAAATCAATCCCGGGATTGACGCCAGGACTTCACCGGCACCGGACGCTTCAATCAAGTACTCGACTCCTTTGCCACCGGTATGCTCTCGAACCACCTCAACCAGATCTCCCTGGCTGGGGTCAAGGGCCTCATCCGCGCCTAGCTGCCGGGCCAGTTCTCGCTTTCGTTCATTCGGGTCGCTGACAAAGAGGGCAGCGTCGTAGCGAAGCACTTTGCGCAAATACTGAGTAAAGAGCAAGCCCGCCGGACCCGCTCCGCAGATCAACAGGGCGCGCACACGTCCTTCCTTGGAACCGCCATTTACCTGGTGACGAGTAGTTGCTTTCGTCACTTTATCGGAAGAGTGGATGATACAGCCCAACGGTTCTACCAGTGCTGCGGCGGAAAAAGCCAGTGCGGCAGTCATCCGGACGGCATTCACAGCAGGCACGGCAATGAAGTCGGCCAGGCCTCCCGGCAAGCCGGTGATGCCATGCTCACGATAAAACTCGCACTGATGCGAGTCACCAGTGCGGCAGTACTCGCACAAAACTTCTCGCCGGCGGCTAACACAGTTTATTCCCTGGTCGATTACGACCCGGTCGCCCACCCGGAGATCTTTTATCGAGCGACCGGTCTCTTCAATCACGCCACTAATTTCGTGCCCGAGGATTTGCGGCTGCAGTGCGAGCGGGATCGATTGTCCCTGCTCGTTGGTATTGTAGTTGGCATGGCCGGCAAATATATGAGCGTCGGTACCGCAGAGCCCAACCGCTGCAACCCGCACCAAGACTTCGTGAGGAGCGATTACCGGTCTCGGCACATCACGCACTTCGATCCGCCCCACATCACAGAGCACACTCGCCCGCATGGTCTGGTTCGACTCGGTAGGAATTGTCTGGCCGTTTTCGAGTGTGGATGCGCTCAAAGCGCCTGCTCACTTTCTGACATGATCAATTGGCAATCGGCAATCAAAAATCGCCAATATCACTGGTGTCCAATCTTCCTTCGTCGCGCAGCCCGGCAAACATTCGCATCGTCTCGCGCACGCCAACCGCCACCGAGGTTGCCGGCAAGTTTCCCACCACTCGCCTGATCGCCGTGTCGTCCATGTGGCTGGCAATCGGAATCGGTGGCCCAGCAAAGGTCACGAGTCTCTCG
>DATFRK010001040.1:0-4234 GCA_035263325.1 Pyrinomonadaceae bacterium
GACAGGAGTTTGCGAATCTGGGAGCTGGGTGCGAATCAACGTGAGAAAGAATTCGGTCAAATCCTGAACGACAGTAGGCTTCACTTCAGTACCAACGGACACTTGCTCGCGGTTTCTGAAGCTGAACGGGTCCGAATTTTCGAGCCAGTTAAAGGTCACGAGCTGACGTCGTTGAAAGTAGGTGAGTCCGGGTCGGCGACCGCTGCGAACAAGATCCTGGCCAGTTTCAGCGAAGACGGAAAAAAGGTGGCCACCGGAGGTCTCAACGCGCCGACGATTCTTTGGGACACGAAGACGGGAAAGCAATTGCTCAGACTGAATGGACGGAGCAACAAAGCATACAAGGTTGCTTTTAGCGCCGACGGAACGCGCCTCTCCTCAGGCGGGCGGACGATCTGGGATTTAAGGACTGGTCGTGGTCTTCGTCTCGTCAGCGAACAGACGGAAAAGACAATCGGGTTTCCGAGTCCGGACGGTCAACTGCTCGCCGTGGTGCAACCCAACAGTGGGCTGCTGACAATTCTGGAACTGCAGACCGGGCGGAGACTACAAACCGTTGCGGCGGCGCCTGACGGTGAGATGGTCCAGGACGCCAACTTTACGACAGATGGAGCGATGCTCGCGGCTTTGTGTGTGCCCGTGGAGTCGCAAGCGAAAGTTGAAGCAGCCAGCCAGGTGAAGGTCTGGGATCTAAAGCAAGGTCGCGAAGTTTATAGCTTTTCCCTGGCGACTCGCGGCAGTGAAACGGTTTGGAGTCCCGACGGTCGGACCTTAGCGACACTCGACGACAAGAGCAACATCACACTTTGGGACGTTGCCTCCGGCAAGAAACTGCGTGACATAGCGCACAGCGGAAGTGGAGTCACGACGATCGCTTTCAGCCGAGATGGCCTTTCCCTGGCGATTCCCAATCGCAGCGGTGACATCCTGCTTTGGGACATCGTCAACAATCGCGAACGCGGTGTGTTAAAAGGTCGCCAGCAAAGCGTCACGAATGTGAGTTTTAGTCGCGATGGCCAATCTCTCGCTGCCAGTACTGGTGACAACCAGATTCACATCTGGGACGTAGCCACGCAGCGTGAACTGCTCACCCTCGTCGGTCATACCGCTAGCATCAACTCAATCGACTTTAGTCCTGACGCACACTTGCTCGCATCTGCCAGTGATGATGGCTCAACTTTTCTTTGGGATACATACACCGGCGAGCAACTGTTGACGTTGATCTCTCTCGATGATGGCGGCGAATGGGTGGTGGTCACACCCCAGGGCGTGTTCGATGGTACGCCGAGTTCATGGAACCAGATTCTCTGGCGCTACAACCAGGACACTTTCAACGTGGCGCCTATCGAGTGGTTCTTCAACGAGTTCTACTATCCCGGTCTGCTGGCCGACGTCTTTGCCGGCAAACGACCGCACGTTGCGAACGACGTTTCACGCAAAGACCGGCGTCAGCCGTTAGTGAAACTGTCCCTGGTTGGCGATCCGCCACCTGATACGGGCGTTCAGTCGCGGTCTGTGCGGGTGAAGATCGAAATTTCCGACGCACCTCCCGATAAAGACAATCCGCAAGGGACTGGCGCGCGCGACTTGCGTCTCTTCCGCAATGGTTCGCTGGTTAAGGTGTGGGCGGGTGATGTGTTGAAAGGGAAATCTGCGGTCACACTGGAACAAAGAATTACGATCAAAGCCGGAGTGAATCGCCTCAGTGCTTATGCCTTCAATCGCGACAACGTAAAGAGCAAAGACGCAGTGTTGCCGGTAAAAGGCGCGAATGGTTTGAGTCGGGCGGGTACCGCCTACATTGTCGCTGTGGGTATCAATAACTACGCGAACGCCCAGTACAACTTGAAGTACGCAGTGGCGGACGCGCAGAGCTTTGGCGAAGAGTTGCGCCGCCGGCTACCAACTGTTTCACGTTTCGACCGCATCGAGGTCGTGCCGCTGCTAAATGAGGCCGCCACCAAAGCAAACATCCTCGGCGCCCTTCAGCGACTGGCCGGAGCTGATAAATCGTCGGCCGCACAGGTACCAGCGCTGGCCGGACTAAAGCCGGCGGCGCCAGAAGACACGGTAATCGTCTATTTTGCAGGCCATGGCACGGCGCAAGCGCAACGTTTTTATCTCATCCCGCATGATCTCGGTTACCTGGGCCAACGAACAAAGCTCGATGACCCTGCGCTCAGGAACATCCTTGCTCACAGTATCTCAGACCTCGAGTTGGCCCAGGCCGTCGAGGGAATGGATGCAGGGCACCTGTTGTTATTTATTGACGCCTGTAACTCAGGGCAGGCATTGGACGCGGAGGAGAAACGCCTCGGGCCAATGAATTCTAAAGGACTGGCCCAACTCGCGTATGAGAAAGGCATGTACATTCTCACCGCGGCGCAGAGTTACCAGGCGGCTCTTGAGGCCAGTCAACTCGGCCACGGGTTGTTGACTTATGCGCTGGTCGAAGAAGGCTTAAAGACAGCGAGTGCGGACCGCGAACCGCAGGACGGTGTGCTCACCGCCAAGGAATGGCTCGATTACGCCACCGAACGCGTGCCGCAAGTGCAAGCGGAAAAAATGAAACAAAGCCGGGGCCTTGGTCTGGAACTGGCCTTTGCAGACGGCGAAGAGAATATCGCTGACCCGCAGAAACGTAGTTTGCAACGTCCGCGTGTTTTTTACCGCAGAGAGTTGGAAACCGACCCATTGATCGTATCCGGCTCGAGTGCAAGTCTAACCGCTCGCAATGCGAATGTTTCTGCCACCACGCTGGGGAGCCCCACGCCGGCGCGACCGCTCTCGCGTTGGCTCGATCTGCAAACGGCGACACTCGGCATTCGTTATCGCTTTATCGAGAACAGCCACGACGTGACCGTGGCCAATCAGCTGCAGACTCACGCGCAATTCAAGGCGCGCTTCAAGTTTGATCGCGACGGAAATTACAGCGTCAACGCCGGTGCTTTTACCGGCGGCAATTTTGTCGCTGGCTTTAACGATACCGGCGTTGGTACCGGTGACCTGACCACTAATCTTTATCTCAAGCAGCTTTACTTTTCGGCAAAGCCAATTGATGGTGTTGAGGTCCAATACGGCGGACTCTATTTCAATCGCGGCGAGTCAACCGAAATTACCACCTATGACAATGACGGCTTCCTGATGGGCCAACGGGTGGTGGTCCAACGGCCACGTAACTTCTTCTTTGATGAAATCTCCGCCACCTACGCTTTCCTGGGCGACCTTACTAAGCCGAATATCAACAAGCGTTGGCACGGCCTCAAAGAGTCAAACTACCATCAGTTTCTGGTGAGCAAGAGGATTGCCGAACGCGCAATTGTCTCTACCGACTACACTTTCCAATCGGGAGTTGACACGTTGCGCCAGGCGTTGCGCGTCAACACTCCTGAGCTTAAAGCTTTCGATTTCTTCCGCGTTGAACTGTATGAGCGCGTCAACCCGAACGCTGATGCCGGGGTGGCGGCCTACGTCGAAAAGGCGTTCCTGAAGAAACGGCTGGCAGTGGGTGGTGGATACGCACAAATCGATCCCAACTACGGTGGACTGAACGCTGATCGCTTCAACAACGGCCGGCGTTTCTTCTTCAGTGGCAGTTACAAACTCACTCCCGAATTCACTATCTCTACCTTTTACACCCACGCGTTCAAAAACGACTTTCCCGTCGTCACCAAAACTCGCTTCGAAATCTTCTTCACCTACAACCTGCTCAAGAGCTTGCAGAAAGCGGGAATATTCTAAAAAGTTGGATATTTAGATTTTGTCTTCGTGGCGTCTGCCACACTCCCGTGAATCTTTACGATTTTGAATAAACCTGAAGCTTCGGATTCACATTCGTGGATTGCAGGCTACGCCTCACGCAACCTGGATTTACGAAATTTCAATCCCCTCAGAGAACTCGTCAACTCTCTGATCGAACACTTCACCGTGTTTGATCTCAGTCGATAAAACCGCGCGTTGGCACCCTCATTGCTTCGAGGTGTTTAGGGACGACAGTCGCCCGATTTGTCGTACTTAGTGTTCATTTTTTGCAAGAGTTTTTGCGGTGCCGTTGCTCTAAACATTACGGAAAATTGTAAAGCTCTTACTCGCGATGTTTGTCTCCCCGATCACGAGCGGGAGTCAAACGAACCACGTATGCGAGTTGAAAGGGGAGAAGAGAAGCATGAGAAAACTAACCTTATTAGTGATCGCTTGTCTTTGTTTTACCGCCTCCTCCTTCGCCCAGGACGTC
>DATFRK010001041.1:0-5024 GCA_035263325.1 Pyrinomonadaceae bacterium
CGCTGTTTCACAATAACGGCGATGGCACATTCACAGATGTAACTAAGAAGGCGGGCGTTTCGGATCCAGACGGTTACTACGGCATGGGCGTAATCTGCAGTGATTTTGATGGCGACGGCCTGGTAGATATTTTTGTAGCCAACGATTCCACCCCTAATTTTCTCTATCACAATAATGGTGACGGTACTTTCAAAGATATAGGCTTCCAGTCGGGAACTGCGGTCAATGAGAACGGCAGCGAGCAAGGCAGTATGGGCGTGACGTTGGGAGACTATGACCATGACGGCAATCTCGACCTGTTCATCACCAACTTCGACGACGATTACAACACCCTCTACCACAACAATGGACGCGGCGTCTTTACGGATGTCTCTTACGCAGCGAAAGTAGCGGCCGTTAGTCTTCCCTATGTTGGCTGGGGCACGAAGTTTTTTGACTACGACAACGACGGTTGGGTCGATCTACTGGTAGTCAACGGTCATGTCTACCCGCAACTCCCCACCTACAAGCAACGGAACCTGGTGCACCATAACAATCGCGATGGCACTTTTTCAGAAGTGGGCGCTCAACTTGGGGCGCCATTTTCGGAAAAGCGTGTGGGTCGAGGGGCAGCATTTGGCGATATTGACAATGACGGTGATGTTGACGTCGTCATTAACAATCTGGACGGCGCGCCGCAAGTATTGCGCAACGACGGTGGCACAAATAACTCGGTAATGATTAAGACAATCGGCGTAAAGAGCAATCGCGACGGGATTGGCGCCCGCATCACAGTAGTGGCTGGTGATCTGAAACAGGTGCAGGAGGTTTACAGTGGCGCCTCTTACATTTCGCAGAACGACTTGCGCTTGCACTTTGGTCTCGAGAATCGATCGAAGATTGATCTAATCGAGGTGCGCTGGCCCAGTGGTACAGTCGACAAGTTGACTAACATCAGCGCCAACAAGATTGTGACGATAAAAGAAGGTCAGGGGCTAGTCAGCCAAAAAGATTTCAACCGCAAGTAATGATCTTTCTCTGCGTAACCTTAGCGCACTGCGACTTCTTAGGTGAACGCCTGTTAACACTGATTCTCACCGCAGAGGCGCAGAGTACGCTGAGATTACGCAGAGAAACCAGGGCGTGAGAGTCGAGTGGCGTATTACCGGTCTACAACTGTTACTTTCCTATTGCTGCTGCTAGTTTGGCAGTCGTCTCAGGACACAATCAGGCGTCACTACGAAGCCGCGGAAGCAGCCCGCGTCGCCGGCAACCTCACTGCGGCGGAAAATGAGTACACCGCCATTCTCACGGAAGGCTACGCTCGCCTGGGAGAACTCTTGTTGGCCCAGGAACAACCTCGAGATGCTGCCACGGCGCTGGAGTCAGGCAATGAGTACAGCCCAAACTCTCCGAATCTATTGATCAATCTGGCGATCGCCTACTTCGACCTGGGCAAGTATGAGAAATCCGCTGAGGTCGCGAGTCGTGTCCTAGCCTTCGCCCCGCAAAACAACGGGGCCCACCAAATGCTCGGCAAAAGCTATTTCATGTTGGGTGATGTCCCGAAGGCCGTTAACGAACTGCGCGAGGCGGCCAAGTTGACCCCCGACGACCTCGATGTCGCCTACACTCTCGCCGTTGCGTACCTCAGAAACCGGCAAAACACCGAGGCCAAACAGTTGTTTGCATCAATGGTCCAGCAGTTTGGCGATCGGCCAGAGCTTCATATCGTAATCGGGCGTGCCTATCGCCAATCGGGTCTTTTGTCTGACGCGGCTGATGAATTCAAGCGAGCAATCGCCCTCGATCCTCGGGCAGCGCGCGCGCACTACTACCTGGGCATGACCTATCTCCTCGACGCCGGTCAGAGCAAGCTTGCTGAGGCAGTCGCAGAATTCAAACTCGAAGTGGCCCAGAATCCTGATGAGTTTCTGGCGAACTACTATTTAGGCGTGGTCTATAACTTTCAACGAGAGTGGCAGCCGGCGATCAAGGTGTTGGAGAAAGCCGCCACGATAGAACCCAACAATCCCGATCCTTATTTGCAACTCGGCCAGGCTTACCAGGAATTGGAGCAGCATGACCGGGCAGTCGCAGTCCTCAGGAAGGCGATTGAATATAATCCGGACCTCGGTCACAACAAAGGTCAGGTGACAACGGCGCATCACCGGTTGGCCCAATCTCTCATCAAGCTCGGGCAAACCGAAGCGGGTCAGAAGGAACTGCAGTTGGCTGCTGAATTGAAAGCCCAGGCTTTCAAGTTGGAGCAACAGGCAACGGGTGCGCCAACCAACGCTCCCTTGGGTGATACAAGCAACGACGTGGCGTTGCGCAAGCCGGTCACGGCTGCGCCAACTCAACTCGATCCAGTTAAAGAAGGAGAACTGAAGAACGCGATCGACTATTACAAAAAAGTTGTGGCATCCGCGCATAACAATGTCGGCCTGCTGCGCGCAGAGCGCCAGGATCTGCGGGCTGCGGCCTCTCATTTTGCCCGGGCTACAAAATGGAATCCGCAGCAGGAAGGACTGGCATTCAACCTGGGACTGGCCTACTACAAGTTGCAGTTATACGAGCAGGCGATCGGACCTTTGGAACAGGAACTCTTGGCTCACCCCGACAATCGCCCGGTCCAGACGTTGTTGGGCATGAGTTGTTTCTGGACGGAACTGTATCCTCGAGCAGCAGAGCTGTTGTCTCCCCTGGCCGAGGCGAATTTAGCTGACCTCGATCTTCAGTATGCAGCGGCAACCAGCTTAATCAGACAAGGAAAAGTTGATGCCGCTCAACCGCTGGTCGAGCGCGTTAGAGCAAACACCTCGGCCGCGCCGCAGTTACACCTCCTGTTCGCCGATAAAGACGTTTCTCGAGGCGACCTGAACAAGGCCTCGAGCGAATTGAGCGCGCTAAACTCAGATAGCAAACTGATCCATTACCACACCGGCATGGTCTACTTGCGACTCCAGCAGCTCGACGCGGCTCGTCAACAGTTTGAGCGAGAGCTGACACTCAATGCCGGTGACCTGCAAACGAAGTATCAGTTGGCGAAGATCTTGCTGGGGGGCAAGACACCCGATCGTGGCCTCAGTTTAATGCGTGAGATCGTTCAGACCTGTCCGGACCATTACTCCGCTCAATTCACGTTGGGTGAGGCCTTGCTAAAACGACGCGAGTTTTCCGGGGCAATAGCTAGTCTCGAGATAGCCAGCAAACTGAAGCCCGACAATGAAGAGGCTCACTACCAACTGGGCCAGGCTTACCTGGGTGCCGGTCGTCAGCATGAAGGCCAGGAAGAAATTGCTATCGCCAATAAGTTGAAAGGTAATTCCAACCCTAGGAGAAAATAGAATTGGCCGCGGGAGCGGCCAAATGTTTATAGCACCTGAAGTTGGAGTGTTTCCGGCTCCGCAGGAGCCGAATGTCGTTAGACCTTGGCGCTCCTACCGAAGCGCATGCCCTTGAGTCTCCTTGATTCTATAAACATCTAGTCCCTCCGGGACTTACCACGATGATTCGGTTGATCGTACTCACCTTGTGTTTGCTTTTTTGTGGCAGCCAAATCGTGGTGTGCGCGGCCGAACCGACGTTTACAGACATCGCCCGTGAGGCTGGCATTACTTTCAAACATGTATTCTCGCCGGAAAAAAAGTACATAGTCGAATCGATGAGTGGCGGAGTTGCGCTCTTTGACTATGACAACGACGGGTACCTGGACATCTACTTCGTTAACTCGCTGACAGTTGATCTCGCCAAGGCCAATGGCAAAACGAAGAGCGCGCTTTATCACAACAATGGTGACGGTACTTTCACTGACGTGACCGACAAATCCGGACTCGGTGATATCGGTTTCGGTATGGGCGTGGCCGTTGGCGACTACAACAACGATGGGTTCGCTGATCTGTATGTTACCTGCCTCGGTCCCAACCATTTGTTTAAAAATAACGGCAATGGCACCTTTACTGAGGTCACCGGCAAGGCAGGTGTAGGAGATCCTCGTTGGTCCACCGGCGCTGCCTTCGTTGATTATGACAACGATGGCCGGCTTGATCTCTTCGTTTCCAATTACGTGGACTTCAATCTCAATCGCTTGCCTGAATTTGGGGTCGGCCGAACGTGTCAATTCAAGGGAGTACCGGTGCAGTGTGGGCCGAGAGGTCTGCCGGGAGCAGGTGATTCGCTCTATCACAACAACGGCGACGGCACGTTCACCGATGTCTCAAAGAAAGCCGGCGTCTCTGACGAGAATGGTTATTACGGGCTGGGAGTTATCTGCAGCGACTTCGATGAGGACGGACTGGTCGACATTTTTGTGGCTAACGACTCGACGCCCAACTTTCTCTATCACAACAATGGCGACGGAACTTTTAAGGACATAGCCTTCAATTCGGGGACAGCGGTGAATGAGAGTGGTAGCGAGCAGGGTTCGATGGGAGTAACGTTAGGGGATTATGATCACGACGGGAGGCTCGATCTCTTCATTACAAATTTCGACGACGAGTACAACATTCTCTACCACAACGACGGTAAGGGTTCGTACACCGATGTCTCCTTTCGGGCAGACGTCGCCAAGGTAAGTTTGCCTTACGTTGGTTGGGGCACAAAATTTCTCGACTACGACAACGATGGTTGGGTAGATCTATTTGTCGTCAACGGTCACGTCTATCCGCAGCGAGACCATTATCGTCAACGAGAGTTTCTGCATCACAACAACCGCAACGGCACGTTTACTGAAGTGGCAGGGCAGTCGGGAGCGGCGCTATTGGAAGAGCGAGTGGGGCGGGGAGTTGCGGTGGGTGATATTGATAACGACGGTGATGTTGATGTGGTGGTGAACGATCTGGATGGCAGCCCCCAACTGTTGCGGAATGACGGGGGAAACGCCGGCAATTCGTTGCTCTTGAAATTGGTGGGGACAAAGAGCAATCGCGATGGGATTGGAGCGCGAGTAAAGGTAGTCTCCGGGGATTTGAGTCAGGTGGATGAGGTGTTGAGTGGTGGCAGTTACTTGTCGCAAAACGATCTCCGTCTACATTTTGGGTTTG